>NZ_JBSVXS010000038.1:0-46043 GCF_054070155.1 Pseudomonas sp. SDT291_1_S447 | reverse complement strand
GGCTCGCTCCCACAGTTGAAATGCATTCCAATGTGGGAGCGAGCCTGCTCGCGAAAGGGCCGGTACTGCTAGAGGAAATTCCGGATCAGCGCCCCTTCTTCCAGAGCCACGCCCCGACCAGAATCCCCATCGCACACAGCACCGCCACATAGTAGGCAGGCCCCATCGCGCTTTCTTTCAGCAGCAGGCTGACCACCATCGGCGTCAGACCACCAAAGATCGCGTACGCCACGTTGTACGAGAACGACAAACCGCTGAAGCGCACCACCGGCGGGAACGCCTTGACCATCACATACGGCACCGCACCAATGGTGCCGACCAGAAAACCGGTCAACGCGTACAGCGGGAACAGCCAGTTCGGGTGATCGGCGAGGCTGTGATAGAAGGTCCACGAGCTGATCAGCAGGCCCAGGCAACCGAACACAAACACGCGCCCGGCACCAAAGCGATCCGCCAGTGCGCCGGAAATGATGCAGCCGATGCTCAGGAACACGATCGCCAGACTGTTTGACTGCAGCGACTCGGTAGGCGAAAAGTGATAGACCGTTTGCAGCACGGTCGGCGTCATCAGGATGACCACGACGATGCCAGCGGAAAGCAGCCAGGTCAGCAGCATCGAGATCGCAATTGCGCCGCGATGGTCACGCAGCACCGCGCGCAGCGGCACTTCTTCAGCCAAGGCTTTGCGCAGTTGCAGCTCGGCGAACACCGGGGTCTCGTGCAGCCAGCGGCGCAGGTAGACCGAGAACAGACCGAACACGCCGCCGAGCAGGAACGGGATCCGCCAGGCGTAATCGGACACCTCGGCAGGCGTATAGATGCTGTTGATCGCGGTGGCGACCAGCGAACCGAGCAGAATACCGGCGGTCAGGCCGCTGGTGAGCGTGCCGCAGGCATAGCCCATGTGCTTTTGCGGCACGTGTTCGGAAACGAAGACCCAGGCGCCCGGCACTTCACCGCCGATGGCCGCGCCTTGAATGACCCGCATTAATAGAAGAAGGATCGGCGCCCACATGCCGATCTGTGCATACGTTGGCAGCAGACCCATGATCAGGGTCGGCACGGCCATCATGAAAATGCTCAAGGTGAACATCTTCTTGCGCCCCAGCAGGTCGCCGAAGTGCGCCATGACGATGCCGCCCAGCGGCCGCGCGAGGTAGCCGGCGGCGAAGATGCCGAAGGTCTGCATCAGGCGCAGCCACTCGGGCATGTCGGCCGGGAAGAACAGCTTGCCGACCACAGTGGCGAAGAAGACGAAGATGATGAAGTCGTAGAATTCCAGCGCACCACCGAGGGCGGACAGCGACAGAGTCTTGTAGTCATTGCGGGTCAACGGTCGTGCGGGTTGCTCGGGCTGCGCGAGGCTCGAAGGCGCTGTGGTCATGGCAAGGGCTTCTCTTATAGTCGGATCTGCCGCCACAACAACGCTGGCGGTGGCTTGGGCAGGTTCGGCACCATAGCAAATTGTTCGAAAAAGCACATACAGGCGCGTAATTGACGGTCGAAATGAGAACCGGATGGTCGTCGTGGAGTCTACCGACCGATATACTCGCAACCTGCTCCGGTTTGTAAGGGGTTGCTGTGCGAAAACGTCGTTGGCCCGGCCTTTGCTCGGGATTAGCCGGTTTCGCAGAGTTTCTCCTTAGGCGCCTGATGGAAAACGTGACGAACGTAGTAGGTTCGGTGCTGAATCGTTTTTCCCGAAGACGGCTACCACCAGCAATACCAACGAAGAGTCACGGGTCAGAGGCACCCCCGGCATGATAGAGCTCGAACAAGAAGATCCAATCCCGCAAGGCGACCTGGCCCTGCAAATCACCGCACTTCCACGTGAAACCAACGGCTTTGGCGATATTTTCGGCGGCTGGCTGGTAGCGCAGATGGATTTGGCCGGCACCGCAATGGCCAGCCGTGTCGCTGGCGGCCGCGTGGCCACGGTTGCCATTGATCGCATGGCGTTCCTCGTGCCTGTGGCTGTCGGCGCGCAATTGTCCTTTTATACCCAGACTCTGGAAATCGGCCGCAGCTCGATCCAGATGATGGTCGAAGTGTGGAGCGACGACCCGCTGTCCAGCGAGTGGCGTAAAGTCACCGAAGCGGTATTCGTCTTCGTCGCCATCGACGGCAGCGGCCGCACTCGCTCGGTTCCACCACGCGCGCGCTAAACCTCGTGGCCGTTTGACGGTCGATAGTGGTCCTTGTTACTGATCGAGAGCTGTCCCATGAACACGCCCAACGTTGAAGCGGTGAAACTGGATGAACTGAACTGCTGGCGCATTCGCCACGGTCAGGCCGAAGTGCTGGTGGCCCAGCAAGGCGCGCACATCCTCAGTTATCAGATCGATGGGCAGCCGCCGATCATCTGGCTCAACGACAAGGCCGAGTTCAAGACAGGCAAAAGCATCCGCGCCGGTGTACCGGTGTGCTGGCCGTGGTTCGGCAAGTTCGAACGCAACCCGCAGAGCGTGCAGGCCATGTACACCGGTGAGCAACCGGCACCCGCGCATGGTCTGGTGCGGGCGATGGATTGGGAGCTGGGCGGCATCGAATCAGAGGCTGACGGTATCAAGGTCGAGTTCAAGCTGCCCTATCCCGAAGGTGGCCTGCCGGGATGGCCGCATCAGGTCGATCTGACCCTGACCCTGCACTTGTCCGAGCAACTGAGTTTCAGCCTGACCAGCCACAACCGTGGCAGTGACACCGTCAGCCTGAGTCAAGCGCTGCACACTTATTTCGCAGTGAGTGACGTGCGCAATGTGCATGTCGACGGCGTGGATGGATTGAAGTACATCGAGACGCTGGATGACTGGAAAACCACCAGTCAGCAAGGCGATCTGCATTTTGCCGGCGAAACCGACCGCATCTACCTCGATGCTCCGCCGCAGCTGAGCATTGTCGATCCGACGTGGGAAAGACGCATTGTGCTGACGGCAACAGGTTCACGCACGGCGGTGATCTGGAACCCGTGGATCGACCGAGCTGCAGCGTTGGCGGATATGGACAACGATGGCTGGCAGCGCATGTTGTGCATCGAGACGGCGAATGTGATGGATGACCTCGTCACGCTGGCGCCGGGGGCTAGCCACACAATGGGCGTCAGCGTCGGCAGCAAATCGCTTTAAGCCACACCCGATAAAACTGTGGGAGCGAGCTTGCTCGCGAAAGCGTCGTATCAGTCAACATCAATGTGAATGAGAGACAGCATTCGCGAGCAAGCTCGCTCCCACAATTGTTTTGTATAGGTCCTACAGATCGGACTCCTGCACCACCCGCACTTTGTCCGCTTCCAGCGCATACGCCGCGTCAGCCAAGTCATTGCTGACCTTCTCGACCTTCAGCGTGCCGGTCACCCACAGCGGCGTGTATATGTCGTCCAGTTTCAAACCCTTCGGATAACGCACCAGCACCAGTTGATTCGGTGGCGGTGGCGGCACGTGGATGCACGCGCCCGGATACGGCACAAGGAAGAACAACGTGCTGCGGCCCTTGGCGTCGGACTCCAGCGGCACCGGATAACCGCCGATGCGGATGTGTTTGTCATTCATCGATGCCACGGTTTTGGTCGAGTACATCACCGCCGGCAGACCTTTGGCCTGCTTCATCCCGCCCTTCTCGGTGAAGGTGCCGGTGGCTTCCGGGGAGTTGTGGTCGATTTCAGGCATGGCCTCGAGGGCCTTTTGGTCCGACTTGGGCATCAGTTCGAGCCAGTCGGTTTCCGGCAATTCGCCGGCGTGGGCCAAACCGCTGCCCAGGAAAAGGAGAGTCAACAGAAGACGGCGCATGAAGGTGCTCGGTATAGAAGGGAAGGAACAGTGAATCGCCGAGCATTCTAGCCCTCCCGGCCACGTTGGCCGAGAGGGCTTTGTCGCTTTGGATCAGTTCTTTTTGATCAGACCGTAGATCACCAGCAACACGATCGCGCCGACCAGTGCACCGATGAAACCTGCGCCCTCGCCCGCGTGATAGATGCCCAGAGCCTGGCCGCCGTAAGTGGCTGCCAGCGAACCGCCGATACCGAGCAGGATGGTCATGATCCAGCCCATGCTGTCATCGCCCGGCTTCAGGAACCGCGCCAGCAGGCCGACGATCAAGCCGATAAAGATGGTTCCGATAATTCCCATGGCATTTCCCTCTGAATAGTAGATATGCGAAGCCTAGTCAGACTTTGGCATCCTGCCATGAGAGAACGGCGGCCCCTGAATGGTTCCGCCGCTGCCACATGAAACTGTCGTTACTCGGCGATCAGCGCTTCGACCTTGACGATCTGCGCCTGCAGCGTGGCTATGTCGGCACAACGCAGGTTGGCGTGACCGACCTTGCGCCCGGCCTTGAAGGCCTTGCCGTAGTGATGCAGATGGCAGTCTTCGATGGCGATGACTTTCTCAACCGGCGGAACCACACCGATGAAGTTAAGCATCGCGCTCTCGCCAACCTTGGCCGTCGAACCCAGCGGCAGGCCGGCAACGGCGCGCAGGTGGTTTTCGAACTGGCTGCACTCGGCGCCTTCGGTGGTCCAGTGCCCGGAGTTGTGCACGCGCGGGGCGATTTCGTTGGCTTTCAGGCCACCGTCGACTTCAAAGAACTCGAACGCCATCACGCCGACGTAGTTCAACTGCTTGAGCACACGGCTCGAGTAGTCTTCGGCCAGCGCCTGCAACGGGTGATCGGTACTGGCAACGGACAACTTGAGGATGCCGCTGTCGTGGGTGTTGTGCACCAGCGGATAGAACTTGGTTTCACCATCGCGGGCACGCACGGCGATCAGCGAGACTTCACCGGTGAACGGCACAAAGCCTTCCAGCAGGCAGGCAACGCTGCCCAATTCGGCGAAGGTGCCGACCACGTCTTCCGGCTTGCGCAGGACTTTCTGGCCCTTGCCGTCATAACCCAGGGTGCGGGTTTTCAGCACGGCTGGCAGGCCGATTGAAGCCACGGCGGCATCCAGATCGGCTTGCGATTGAATGTCGGCGAAGGCCGGAGTCGGGATGCCCAGGTCCTTGAACATGCTCTTTTCGAACCAGCGATCGCGAGCGATGCGCAGGGCTTCGGCGCTCGGGTAGACCGGGACGAATTGCGAGAGGAATGCCACGGTTTCAGCCGGGACGCTTTCGAATTCGAAGGTCACCAGATCGACTTCATCGGCCAATTGGCGCAGATGATCCTGATCGCCGTAATCGGCCCGCAGGTGTTCGCCCAGCGCGGCCGCACAGGCGTCCGGCGCAGGGTCGAGGAAAGCGAAGTTCATGCCCAGCGGAGTGCCCGCCAGGGCCAACATGCGACCCAACTGGCCGCCACCGATTACACCGATCTTCATCTCAACAACCTCAGGCAATACGTGGGTCTGGATTGTCCAGGACGCTGTCTGTCTGCTCGGCACGGAAGGTCTTCAGTACCGCGTGGAACTGTGGATGCTTGGCGCCGAGGATGCTCGCCGAGAGCAGCGCGGCGTTGATGGCGCCAGCCTTGCCAATGGCCAGGGTGGCAACCGGAATGCCCGCTGGCATCTGCACGATCGACAGCAGCGAGTCGACGCCCGAGAGCATGGCCGACTGCACCGGCACGCCCAGCACCGGCAGGTGGGTCTTGGCCGCACACATGCCTGGCAAGTGGGCTGCGCCACCGGCACCGGCGATAATCACCTCGATGCCGCGGCTTTCAGCCTCTTCGGCGTACTGGAACAGCAGATCCGGGGTGCGGTGGGCAGAAACCACCTTGACCTCGTACGGGATGCCGAGCTTTTCCAGCATATCGGCGGTGTGGCTAAGGGTGGACCAATCGGACTTGGAGCCCATGATCACGCCAACCAGTGCACTCATCGTCGCGCCTCTTCTCTCTGGAGCGCCCGCAGGCGCGTCATAAAACAACAAGCCACGCAGGTTGCGTGGCTTGATTGTACGAAAAATGGCCGGACGTGCCGGCCGAAGGCCGCGCAGTATACCGCAAAGAAAGCAATAAACAGCCCCCCGCACGACCATCTGTCATCTGCCGCAAATGCCCGGTTTTATTGACCTGAAGGTCAGCGCATAGACATCACACGATCCCTGTGGGAGCTGGCTTGCCAGCGATGGCGTCGCATCAGTAAAAAGCGCGGGGGACTGACCCACCGCAATCGCTGGCAAGCCAGCTCCCACAGGGTTTTTCATCAACCTCAGGCTCCGGTTGTACCTTGTGCAGCACTGCCTTCGAGCTTGCGCCACAGCAGCCGCACGTTGGCCTTGCGCACCAATGCGCAGCGATACAGGCGAATCTCCAACGGCACATGCCATTGCGGGCCACCGCAGACCACCAACTCACCACGCGCCAGCTCAGCACGCACGCTCAACTGCGGCACCCAGGCAATGCCCAAGCCTTCCAGCGCCATGCTTTTCAGGCTGTCGGCCATCGCGGTTTCGTAGATCGTCGTGAAACGCAACTGACGCTGACGCAGCAAACCATTCACCGAACGCCCGAGAAACGCCCCGGCGCTATACGCCAGCAACGGCACGCTCGCATCACCTTCCAGATCGAACAGCGGCTTGCCATCAGCATCCGCCGCGCACACCGGGAGCATTTCCGTCTGACCCAAATGCAGCGAGGGGAAGATTTCCGGATCCATCTGCATCGCCGCATCCGGGTCGTAGAACGCCAGCATCAGATCGCAGCCACCTTCACGCAACGCATGCACCGCATCGCCAACGTTGGTGGCGACCAGTCGCGTGGCGATGTTCAAGCCTTCATTACGCAGTTGCGCGATCCAGCGCGGGAAAAAGCCCAGCGCCAGCGAGTGAGCGGCCGCGACTTGCATCACTTCGCCCTGCCCGCCTTCCAGATGATGCAAATGACGTAGCACTTCACCGAGCTGTTCGACCACCGTGCGCGCCGTCACCAAAAACAGTTGCCCCGCCGCCGTCAGCTCGACCGGCGTGCGCGAGCGATTGACCAGAGTCAGCCCCAGTGCAGCCTCGAGACTGCGAATCCGGCGGCTGAACGCCGGCTGGGTCACGAAGCGCCGTTCGGCTGCTTGCGAGAAGCTGCGGGTGGCGGCCAGAGCACTGAAGTCCTCGAGCCATTTGCTTTCCAGATTCATCACGTCCTCCCGGACACGCACCAAAACGGGTCACACGTCTGCCGCGCACGCGGCGTCACACGGGCATTATGCCGAATGTGCATAGGGCAGTGCTGAACAGCATTGGCCCAAAATTTCCCACAAGCCTAGCATTCGCAGCGTTCCGGCACAGACCGGGTCCATATCGAGATGATTTCTATCATGTCCTCCGCTGCATCTTTCCGCACAGAAAACGACCTGCTTGGCGCCCTCGAAGTACCGGCTCAAGCGTATTACGGCATCCAGACCCTGCGAGCGGTGAACAACTTCCGTCTCTCCGGCGTTCCGATTTCGCATTACCCGAAACTGGTTGTCGGCCTGGCAATGGTCAAACAGGCCGCTGCTGACGCCAACCGCGAGTTGGGTCACCTGAGCGAAGCCAAGCACGCTGCCATCAGCGAAGCCTGTGCCCGATTGATCCGCGGTGATTACCACGAAGAGTTCGTGGTCGACATGATTCAAGGTGGCGCCGGTACTTCCACCAACATGAACGCCAACGAAGTGATCGCCAACATTGCTCTGGAAGCAATGGGTCATCAGAAAGGCGAGTACCAGTACCTGCACCCGAACGACGACGTCAACATGGCGCAGTCGACCAACGACGCTTACCCAACGGCGATCCGCCTGGGTCTGCTGCTCGGTCACGACACCCTGCTGGCCAGCCTCGACAGCCTGATTCAGGCGTTCGCGGCCAAGGGCAAAGAATTCGATCACGTCCTGAAAATGGGCCGTACCCAACTGCAAGACGCCGTGCCGATGACCCTCGGCCAGGAATTCCGTGCCTTCGCCACCACCATGGGCGAGGACCTGGCCCGTCTGAAGACGCTGGCCCCGGAGCTGCTGACTGAAGTGAACCTGGGCGGCACCGCGATCGGTACCGGCATCAACGCCGACCCGCGTTATCAAGCGCTGGCGGTACAGCGTCTGGCCCTGATCAGCGGTCAACCGCTGGTTCCGGCGGCCGACCTGATCGAAGCGACTTCCGACATGGGCGCCTTCGTGCTGTTCTCCGGCATGCTCAAGCGCACCGCGGTGAAGCTGTCGAAGATCTGCAACGACCTGCGCCTGCTGTCCAGCGGCCCACGCACCGGCATTAACGAAATCAACCTGCCAGCGCGTCAGCCAGGCAGCTCGATCATGCCCGGCAAGGTCAACCCGGTGATTCCGGAAGCCGTTAACCAGGTGGCGTTCCAGGTCATCGGTAACGATCTGGCGCTGACCATGGCAGCCGAAGGCGGCCAACTGCAGCTGAACGTTATGGAGCCGCTGATCGCTTTCAAGATCTTCGACTCGATCCGCCTGCTGCAACGCGCCATGGACATGCTGCGCGAGCACTGCATCGTCGGCATCACGGCCAACGAAGCGCGCTGCCGTGAACTGGTCGAGCACTCGATCGGTCTGGTCACCGCACTGAACCCGTACATCGGCTACAAAAACGCCACCCGTATCGCCGGCCTCGCTCTTGAGAGCGGCCGCGGCGTACTGGAACTGGTGCGCGAAGAAGGTCTGCTCGACGAAGCCATGCTCGCCGACATCCTGCGCCCGGAAAACATGATTGCTCCGCGTCTGGTTCCGCTCAAAGCCTGAACCGACGCGTTACTTGTAGCACCGCTCACCAGGTCGAGGGACTAGACACCTCTCACCTTTTGAGGGCTTGGGGATTTAGTCCCCAAGCCCTTTTTTTTAACTTTCTGACCCTGAGACCCGTATGTCTGGGGACTGAACAATGAGGGAGCGAGCCTGCTCGCGAAGACGGCGACACAGTCAAAAACGATGTGTCTGCAATACCGCTTTCGCGAGCAGGCTCGCTCCCACAAAAGAGCAGTTCCCACACAAGCCCGGCGCCGGTAACGCCGGGTGTTTCAAAGCCTCGTTTCGTCGCTTGCACCACTACCGTGCAGACGGGCGCGTCACTGATCGGTATAGTGCCGCCCCTCTTCGCGTGAGCGGTCGTCGGTAACGAGGCCATAACCCATGCGAAACCCGAACTAATAACAAACCCGCGAAATGGAACCGGACGAAACCTTCGCCTCACCCGTCGTGCCGCGCGCACACCGGTGTAACACGATGTTTCTTCCATCCAGTATTTGCTTACACAATAAACAGCGAGGAAAAATCCATGCTCGAAGTCATTAACGACTTCCTCTCAGGGAAAGTACTGATCGTGCTCATTGTCGGGCTCGGTAGCTACTTCACGATTCGCTCGCGTTTCGTTCAATTGCGCCACTTCTTCCACATGTTCGCGGTGTTCCGCGACAGCCTCAAGGGCAGCGCCGGGCAACTCAGCTCGTTCCAGGCCCTGATGCTCAGCCTTGCCGGCCGTGTCGGTGCAGGCAACATCGCCGGTGTCGGCATCGCCGTGACCTTGGGTGGTCCGGGTGCGGTGTTCTGGATGTGGGTGACCGCACTGGTCGGCATGTCCAGCAGCTTCTTCGAGTGCACCCTGGCCCAAGTCTACAAGCGCGCCGATGGCGACGGCCTGTACCGTGGCGGCCCGGCTTACTACATCCAGCACGGCCTGAAACTCAAAGGCATGGCGGTGGTGTTCTCGGTCCTGCTGCTGGTCACCTACGGCTTTGCCTTCATTGGCCTGCAGTCCTACACCGTGACCCACTCGCTGCAGAACGCCTTTGAATTCAACCCACAACACACCGGTATCGTCCTGGCGGTGCTGCTGGCTATCACCTTCATCGGCGGCATCAAGCGTATCGCCTCGGTGTCCGACCTGCTGGTGCCGATCAAGACCCTGGCCTATATCGGCGTGACCCTGTACGTGATCGGTACCCAGATCGAACACGTGCCCGCCATGCTGGAAACCATCTTCAAGAGCGCCTTCGGCCTCGACCCGGCCTTTGGCGGCCTGCTCGGCAGCGCCATCGTCATGGGCGTGAAGCGTGGCGTGTTCGCCAACGAAGCGGGCCTCGGCAGTGCGCCGAACGTCGCCGCCGTGGCCGCCGTGAAGCACCCGGGCGCTCAGGGCGTGGTTCAGGCTTTCAGCGTGTTCCTCGACACTTTCGTGATCTGCACCTGCACCGCGCTGCTGATCCTGCTGTCGGGCTTCTACACCCCGGGCTTCGAAGGTGACGGCATCGTCCTGACCCAGAACTCGCTGGCCGCTGTGGTCGGTGACTGGGGTCGCATGTTCGTCAGCGTCGCGCTGTCGCTGTTCGTCTTCACCTGCATCCTCTACAACTACTACCTGGGCGAAAACAGCCTGCAGTTCCTCACCCGCAACCGCGCCGCGCTGATGATTTTCCGCGGTTTGGTGCTGGCGCTGGTGGTCTGGGGTTCGATGCAGGACCTGTCGACCGTGTTCGCCTTCGCCGACATCACCATGACCTGCCTGGCCTTCGTCAACCTGATCGCCCTGGCCATGCTGTTCAAGGTCGGCATGCGTGTGATGCGCGACTACGACGAGCAGCGCCGCGCCGGGGTCAAACAGCCGGTGTTCGACTCCAGCAAATTTGCTGATCTGGACCTCGACCTGAAAGCCTGGCCGACCAATCCGTCTGCCGCTGTCGGCAAGACTGAAGCCGAGCCGCAAGGCGTACCTGCAGCGCAACGCTGACAGGTGAATGACAGGTGAATGACGGGCGCATCCCCTGCGCCCGTCAGTTATTGTGGTGCAATAACTTGTCGGAGTGAGCCTGCTTGCGATAGCGGTCTTTCAACCAACATCAATGTTGAATGATGAACCGCCATCGCGAGCAGGCTCGCTCCCACAAGGACCTCATCCTTTCGGAGAATCCCATGAATTCGTCGACCTACCCCAGCGCCCAACACGTCATGGTGCTCTACACCGGTGGCACCATCGGTATGCAGGCCAGCGCCAATGGCCTGGCCCCGGCGTCCGGTTTCGAAGCGCGGATGCGCGACTACCTGCACAGCCAGCCTGAGTTGGTGGTGCCGCAGTGGCGCTTCCGTGAAATGTCGCCGCTGATCGACAGCGCCAACATGACCCCGGCCTATTGGCAGCAACTGCGTGAAGCGGTGGTCGATGCCGTGGATGTGCAAGGCTGCGACAGCGTGCTGATCCTGCACGGCACCGACACCCTGGCTTACAGTGCGGCGGCGATGAGTTTCCAGTTGCTCGGCCTGCACGCCCGCGTGTGCTTCACCGGCTCAATGCTGCCGGCCGGCGTTACCGACAGCGATGCCTGGGAAAACCTTGGCGGCGCACTGGTTGCCCTCGGCCAGGGTCTGGCACCGGGCGTCCATCTGTATTTCCACGGCGAACTGCTGGCGCCGACCCGTTGCGCGAAAGTGCGCAGTTTTGGCCGTCATCCGTTCAAGCGTCTGGAGCGTCAGGGCGGCGGTGTCAAAGCGCCTTCGATTCCAGCGTCGTTGAACTACAACCAACCGAAGCAACTGGCCAAGGTCGCCGTGCTGCCGCTATTCCCCGGCATCAGTGCCGAGGTGCTCGACGGACTTCTCGCCAGCGGCATTCAAGGTCTGGTGCTGGAGTGCTACGGCAGCGGTACAGGGCCGAGCGACAACCCTGAGTTTCTGGCAAGCCTTGGCCGTGCGCGGGATAACGGCGTGGTCGTGGTTGCGGTCACGCAGTGTCATGAAGGAGGCGTTGAGCTGGATGTCTACGAGGCTGGCAGTCGTTTGCGCGGTGTTGGCGTGCTGTCCGGCGGCGGCATGACTCGCGAAGCAGCGTTCGGCAAGTTGCATGGGTTGCTGGGTGCAGGGCTGGATACAGGTGATGTCCGCCGGCTGATCGAACTGGACTTGTGTGGTGAGTTGCTCTGAGCAAGGCTCTGGATCGGCCCTCACCCTAGCCCTCTCCCGGAGGGAGAGGGAACTGACCTTAGTGTCTTGCGCTATACGCCGACCTGAAAAAAAGTGTCGATTATGGATTCGGCACAGTTTTTTCACGTCGGCGTATCTCTTCAATATCCCCCAATCGGCCCCCTCTCCCTTTGGGAGAGGGCTGGGGTGAGGGGCTGCTGCGGCATGCAACTTGCTGCGTTCCAGCCATCTCAAGGCTGGAAGATCCCATGCTTCACTCCCACCTCACCACCCTCAACGCTGTCTCGCTGATCCTCAGCACCTTCAAGGCCGAAGGCTTGTCGAGCGAGGCGCTGTTGGCCGGCAGCGGCATCAGTGCGGCAGATTTGCAGCGCGCCGACACCCGTATTACCACCAATCAGGAGATGCAGGTTTGCGCCAATGCCGTCGCGCTCAAGCATGACATCGGCCTGGAACTGGGTCGGCGCATGCACGTTTCCTGCTACGGCATCCTCGGTTACGCGCTGCTTACCTGTGCCACCTTCGGTGACGCTTTGCGTCTGGCGATCCGTTATCCGGCGCTACTGGGAACACTTTTCGAACTGAGTCTGGAAGATGACGGCGAGCGCGTCTGGTTTGTCGCCGCCGACTATCGTGAAAGTCCGGCAATGGCGGTCTTCAACGCCGAGTTCTGTCTCGTTTCACTTAAAGTCATTTGCGACGACTTGCTTGGGCACCCGTTGCCCTTGCTGGCGACGCGGTTCGAGCACGCAGCGCCGGATTATCGCGACAGTTATGCCGAGCACTTCCACAGTGCGCTGCACTTCAGTGCCAAGGACAACGCCTTTGCCTTCGACCGACGCTGGCTCGATCAGCCGCTGCCATTGGCGGACGTCATTACTCATCAAGCCATGGCTGAGCGTTGCCGCAAGCAAAACATTGAGTTCACCGGGCGTCAGGCCTGGCTCGGGCGGATTCGTCAGTTGCTCAGCGCCCAACTGAATGCCGCGCCCGGTCTGGAGGGGCTGGCGCAACAGATGAAATGCTCACCCCGCACTTTGCGCCGGCATCTCAAAGACATGGGCAGCAGCTATCAGGAACTGCTTGATGAATTGCGCTTCGAGCGGGCCAAGCAGATGTTGTGTGAGGATCAGCTACCGATCTACCGCATTGCCGAAACCCTCGGTTTCAGCGAGACCGCCAGCTTCCGCCATGCCTTTGTACGCTGGAGCGGCGTGGCGCCGAGTCAGTTCAGGGCCTGAAGATCAAAAGATCGCAGCCTTCGGCAACTCCTACAGGGATCGGCGTAGGAGCTGCCGAAGGCTGCGATCTTTTGATCCTAAAGGGGCAATTGCGGTCAGTTTTTTTGGCCATATCAGTCCCCTTTTGGCCTTTCCTGCCGTTCTCCGATTCGCCGCGCGCCGCAACACTGACAACAACCGAATCAGCCCTGCGGAGAACAACAAATGCTGACGATCTACTCAGACGATCACCACCTGCACCATGGCCGTTGCGAATTGATCGATGGCCAGCTCAAGCCCTGCTTCGAGATGCCATCGCGCGCCGACCATGTGCTGCAAAGGGTGCAGCAGCAGAACCTCGGCCCGGTCGAGGCGCCCAGGGATTTCGGCCTCGAACCGATTGCCCGTATCCACAGCCGCGACTACCTCGACTTCTTCAAAGGCGCCTGGGAGCGCTGGACCGAATTCAACACCGACGGCGATCTGCTGCCCTACACGTGGCCGGCACGCACGCTACGTGCAATCAAACCGACCAGCCTGCACGGCCAGCTCGGCTATTACAGCTTCGATGGCGGCGCACCGATCACTGCCGGCACCTGGCAAGCAGCGTATAGCGCAGCGCAAGTGGCCTTGACCGCGCAAGCCGAAATCCAGCGCGGCGCGCGCAGTGCCTTTGCGTTGTGCCGGCCACCGGGACACCATGCTGCCAGCGACTTGATGGGCGGCTATTGCTACCTCAACAACGCCGCCATCGCCGCGCAGGCCTTCCTTGATCAGGGCCACCAGAAGGTCGCGATCCTCGACGTCGACTATCACCACGGCAACGGCACCCAGTCGATCTTTTACGAGCGTAGCGACGTGCTGTTCACCTCGATTCACGGCCATCCGGAAGCCGAGTTCCCCTTCTTCCTCGGGTACGAAGATGAACGTGGCGAAGGCGGCGGTGAAGGCTTCAACTTCAACTATCCGCTGCCTGCCGGTTCCGCCTGGGATGTCTGGAGCGCGGCACTGGATCAGGCCTGCAATGAAATCGACAGCTACGGCGCCGACATCATCGTCGTCTCGCTGGGGGTCGACACGTTCAAAGACGATCCGATCTCGCAATTCAAACTCGACAGCCCGGACTATCTGGCAATGGGCAGGCGCATTGCCGCCCTCGGCAAACCCGTACTGTTTGTAATGGAGGGCGGTTACGCGGTGGAAGAAATCGGAATCAACGCAGTGAACGTACTTGAAGGTTTCGAAAGCGCGCAGTAACCCGAAAACAGCTGAGGACCCGCGCTCGCGGGTCTTTTTTTGCCCGCAAGATTTATGTACCGCACACCGCCACGACGCGACCTCTACCTTGCCCTGATATGAATCTCTCTCGTCAGATCAGGAATGGCTCATGCCCGATTTTCCCCTCCCCAATACCATTGATGTAGTGACCCAACTGATGACCGGCCCCTCGTTGCGCGAGGTCGCCTCGAAAACCCTGCAACCGGCACTCAAGACGCTGTATCCGACGCTGAACATTGATCCGCAACAGGCCATGGTGGTGACGCCGTCCTGGCTCTACGAGGGCGGGCGCATCGTCCCCGGCCGCGAGCAGATCGAATCGCTGACCGATGCTCTGGTACGGCTCACGCTGAACGGAACCACCGTGACCTACCTCGATGCAGAACACTTTCTGACGTTGCAGCCCGGCAGACTGGCGATCCAGTTACCGGTAAAGATCGACGCCGTCGGCCGCCTGCTCAACGAACTCGCGCCCCTGATGTTCGTGGCCTTCAAAGAACAACATATTGCTTATTGGGGCGCATTCACCGCTGCGCATCAGCCACGCTGGCAGCAAATGTCGGACGCTCTGCGCAACGTCTGGAATGTCAGCGCCCGCACTGGCTGGGACACCGATCAACTGGCCATGGCTCAGGCTGTTTTCAAGGTCCCGGACAAGCACCAGCGTTTGCCCGCAGACCCCTACAAGACCCGCGCCTGCCTGATTGACCTCGATCAGAGCCAGGTCGCTGACGAAGACAGCAGTCACCTGACCCTGCTGGACAGCGCCGTACTGATCGGCACCGTCGGGCAGCGCACGATGATCCTGACGTATTCAGTGATCCATGGCTTCCAGAGTTTCGATTCGCTGGATGAACTCGGTGAAGCACTGCCGCGCAAGTACTGGCAACGCACCCCTGACCGCGGGCTCAAGTGGCGGCTGGTGGAACCGCAAGGCAACTTCTTCGACCACCAGGCCTGCACTCTGATCGCGCTGGAAGGCGACGCGCTCGGCGAGATCAATTTCTTCGAAGGCCCGACATTCAATCTGCCCTACCCTCACACCGGTCGCCCCCGGCGACCACCGCCAGGCATCAAGCCCCATGTCGACCGTCTGCGCCCGATGCTGCCTGCCTGGCTGGACAACGCCGCGCCCGCCGATCAGGCCGCTTTCAGTCGTTACCTGTTGGACCTGACGGTGTTGCAGCATTCGCACAAGGGTCGGTCGTTTCAGGCACAGGTCGTCAGTCTGCAGACCTTTACTCGCGAGGCCCTGACGCGGCAGATTCTCAAGGAGCATCCGAGCGCGGGCGAGGTGAAAATCGACGACATCGAGATCAGCATCGCCAGTCTTGAGGTTTGGGGCACATTCGTCTTGCCGGGCCAGATTCAAACCAGGAGCCTGTCGCTGACCGAGCTTGCCCTGCAAAACCTGGCAGGTCTGCCGCTGGGCAATAAAACCGTACGCTACAAGGACGACAGTGCTCTGCCGGACTGGATGACCGTGGCTTATGTCGAGCGACTGGTGAGTACCGTCGACATCGGCAAAACCTACCCCGCGCACCTGAAGAAGCTGCTGATTGACGATGCCGTGCAAGCGGCTGCCTTGCAGAAGCTTTACACCGGTCAGTTGGCTCTCGAACTACCGTTGCTAGCACTGCAAAACAAGATTCGTGGAACAGCAGGTATCGACGAGCAGGGTTACCGATACGTGGTCGCCGTCCTTGACGACCGTGCCGAAGCGCGTCAAGTCGATGGGCAAGAGATCGTCATCCGGCCACTGGCGTTCGTAGCCCATCGCACAAGTTCAGCGGCCGACACCGTGACCAACATGTTCGTCATCGGCCCGCGCGACGCAAGCAAGGGCCCCTGCGTGCTTTATCGGCCGCTGTTCGACATGGCACTGATTCAGTACCCCAGTCACGCCAACCTGCTGTATTCGATCCGGCATTCACGACACCTGCGTGAGTCGGTACTGGCCTGGTTGCCGGACGATGTGCGATTCAATTACAGCCAGTTCGTGTTCACCGCTAAATTGCCGTCGGTGTGGACGATCCCGCAACTGTTGGTCAACCCGCTCACCTCAATCGATATGTCCGGCCCCGTTGCTCTGGGCACTGCCGTTATCGAGAGTGACATCCTGACGACCTTGCACACCACCAACGCTCAGGCTGTCATCACTCAAGCCGACCGCCAGTCTGTCTCCAATGCGGAAGCGCGTTGGGCCACACTGAAAAGCGGCGGCTGGATGCTTTTCAATGCAGCACTGCCGTTTCTGGGCCGCAGTGTCGGCACGGCGGCATGGATCTGGCAGATCATGGACGACTTGCAGGAGATCAGCGACGTCGCCAATCAAGAGTCCGGCAAGTTTGCCTGGACGGCGCTGGCCGATATTTTCCTCGCGCTGGGCATGGTGCTCGCTCATCGCGCCGCGGTCGGCGACGCGCCCCCCGCCGAATCAACCTATGTGGAGCCAGAGGAAGAGGCGCAGGCAACAACCCCACGCCCAGCACCGATCAAACCGGTGCGCTTGCCCGACGTCACCCGTACCGAGCTGCCCGCCGCCCATGAATCCTCGGTCAACGCCATGGCCGCGCTACTGCGCTCGCCCCTGGCGCTGAAATCCCTGCTCGACCGTTTCAACGTCGAGAAACCAGAAGGGCTTGGTGATGCCGCCAGTACCGGTCGACATCAACACCTCTATGCACATCAGAACAAATGGTATGCCCCCGTCGGCAAACGCTGGTTTGAGGTCGCGATCAATGACAACGAAGATGTGCAGATCATCGACACGCGTATGCAGTCGCTGATATCCGGCCCCTTACTCACCCGCAGCACCGGCGGTCTATGGGTGGTCGACCTGCGCTTGCGCCTGCGCGGGGGCGGGCTGCGCAATCGCCGCAAGGACGCCAAGAGCAAAAGCGACAGGCAAGCGAAAAAACTGACCATCGACCTCAAGGCTTTCGACTTGACGATGGAGGACAAACAGAACCGACTCGATCAAGCCCACAGCGCAATGCTCTCGGCTCAGCCACAAGCCCTGGCAGCGGCACGCCAGCAGTATCTGGACACCCTCGATGCGCAGAGCAAGGATTACGGCGCGAACATCGAGAAGATCAAGGCATTGAACCTCGCGCAGGACATTCCCAACTATCGCACGACCATGATCCAGCGGTTGGAGATGCAATTGTTTCTTGGCCAGGAGTGGCTCAGCCAGCATTCCACCGACTATCAAACCAATGTAATGACGACGATGGCGATGATTGCGGACGACACCCGCGTCGAGCGGCAGGCCTTTATCCAGGCCTGTGAACAAATGACTGATCAGACCCAGGGCATCATCGACAAGATCGAGTCGGCGCATAGCCGATTCCGCGAGCTCGAACTGCTTGGCAGGGACGCCGTGGAAACCCTGGCCATTTATCGAAAAGCGCTGCCGGCCTACGATTTGAATGATCTCAAGCTGTTGCAGATCAGTCTTGGCCAAGAGATTTGCATCAAGCCCGGCGAAACAGCAATCCGCGCCGATGCGCAGCAGACACTGGAAACGCTTATTGAAGATGCTGCGCTGAATATTCAGAGTTCACTGAACCTGACCGCTGACGAAAGCCTGAGCAATCTGCGCGAAAGAATCGACGCCCTGAGCAATGTCTCGGAACAGTTTGCCGCTGTGGATCAACGCTTTGCCGATTTCGCCGTAGAGTTTCCCGAGCAGATTCAGTCGGCTCGACTGGGGCACGTGCGCACTCGAGTGATCGAGTTCAAGGCGCAAACCGATGTGCGACTGGCGGATCTGCTGCGTAACAAACACTTGCTGGATCCCCAGCCCGGCCCATCGAGGCCGTCTTCGGGCTCGGCCTCCAGCCGAAAAATCATCAAGACCCGATTCAAAGGCACGCTGGTCGGCGAACGAAAAAAGAGTATTGATGGCCACGACACCGACCTGGTTGAAGTGCGCAGCGAACTGACCGGGGTAATCGCTACGTTTCATGAGAAGACGCCGGGGGAGTGGGTCGAACACGGCACGACGCCATCCCCTCCTACCAGACCCAAGGCCAGGCCGAATCTTAAAACCAGCATTGAGGAGGGGCAGGCGTTGATCGATGGCCTGCCTGCGTTCGAACAGCGTACCGAGGCCCGCATCAAACGCGCGCAACGAATTCCGGTCGAGATTGAAGAGGCCTTTCATAATCATGCTGCCCGCCTGCGCAAGGCCAACGCGGCGATCGATGAAGCGTTGACGGCAAGCAATCTCACTGCCGGCTCGTCACCCGGGACGGAAACCCTCGGTCACGCCCTCAACGATGCCGCGACCCGTCTTTACGAAAAAGGCACCAGCCTGCGCATCAACATGATCAAACAGCAACCGCCCACGGCCGCAGGGGTTGAGTGGCTGAAAAGCCAACGTGAAGTAAACATCACCAAAACCGTTACTCGACGCAGGCTGAAAAAACACGCCAACGACTTTCTCGACGAATACGAAGTACGCGATGCGAAAACCGACAAGGTCCTGTGCTATGCGCACTTTCACTATCAAAGTGTCGACGCCCCGCTGACACCCATCGGCGCCGCACACATGAAAACCGTGGCACAGCGTCGCCTCGGTGGTGCATATGACTTGCGCGGCTTGAACAATCAGCAAGTGATCGAAATTCATCGCAGCGAGATTCTTTCAAGCCAACTGGCCGAAAGCGTGTTCTTCACGCCCGCCAAGCCTGATGTAACCGGGTCAGCGCCGCTTTGATCGCCGGCTCAGGGACAGCGGCAAAACCCAGCACCAGCCCGGCACGCTGGTCCAGAGGCGTGGTGGAATCGGGCAGCCAGTAGCTGCTCAAGCCGTTGATCTCAACATCGACACGAGCAGCTTGCGCGATCAACTGCTGCTCGCGTTCGATGCTGTCAACGGCCACGGTCAGATGCAGCCCGGCCGATACCGCGGGTAAATCGCCCACACCGGCAATGGCTGCCGGCCAACCGTCGAGCAAAGTGTTGCGACGGCTCAGGGCGGCGCGGCGCATGCGCCGGATATGCCGCTGGAAATGCCCGGCCGCCATGAACTCGGCCATCACGGCCTGGGTACTCACCTCGGAATGCCGGACATCCACCGCCCGGCGTTGCGAGAACGCATCGACCAGCGCCGGGGGCAGAACCAGGTAACCGAGGCGCAATGCCGGGAACGCGACCTTGCCGAAAGTGCCGACATACAGCACGCGTCCCTGTCGATCGAGTGCCGCCAACGGTGCCAGTGGTGCACCGGTGTAGCGGTACTCGCCATCGTAGTCGTCCTCGACGATCCAGCCTTGGCAGCGCTCGGCCCAGGCGAGCAGTTCGAGACGTCGCGCCAGGCTCATCACCACGCCGGTCGGGTATTGATGCGAGGGCGTGACATACGCCACCCGACAATCCCCGGTGGCCGCCAACGCCGAGCAATCCATGCCCTCTTCGTCCACGGCAATCCCGTGCAAACGAGCGCCCGCCACGGCGAACGCATGACCGGCCGCGCGGTAGCCCGGATTCTCGATCGCCACAGCATCGCCCGGCTCCACCAGCAACTGTGCACAAAGGCTTATGCCCTGCTGTGCGCCGCTGGTGATCACAATTTGCTCAGGTGAGCACTGCATGCCGCGCGAACTGCGCAAATAGGCGGCGATCATTGCACGCAGGCGCGCGTCGCCGGACGGGTCGCCGTAACACAGTTGCTCCAGATCCGGTTTACGCCAGAAAGCCGCATTCAGCTTGGCCCACACCTCAAACGGGAACAGATCAAACGCCGGAACACCGACCCTGAATGCTCGCGGCGGACCACTCGGTGGCCGGGCCAAATGGTTCTTTTCGATGCGCGAAAAACTATCGCTGTGGATAACTTTACTGGATGGAATCACAGGTAAATCCAGCCAATTTGTGGATAAGGCTGTGGGTAAGCCTGTTGAAAACCCTGTGGATACTTTTGTGGATAATTTTTTCGCAGAACTCACTACCGGCATCAGTTGTGCGACGTAGGTGCCATCCCCTACCCGCCCTTCGATAAAGCCTTCGGCATACAGTTGATCGTAGGCGCGCACCACGCTGTTGCGGGAGATCCCCAACGCCGCCGCCAGATCGCGACTGGCCGGTAACCGCGTACCACTCGCCAGCCGTCCATCCAGTACCCGCAGGCGCAACGCCTGATAGAGCTGGCGACTCAAACCCTGGCGGCGATCAAGCTCGATACCGGCAGGGTTGAATGGCATGGACATCGTTGGCGAATCGGACATGACAATGGACCTATGAAATTGGTCATCAATGGCTCTTACAACAGACCAATAGCCTGCCTACGATGCAGGCATTCGCCAAGGAAAATCTGTCCATGTACACGCCACGCGCCTTTGCCATCGAAGACCTGCCCCAACTGCACGAACTGATTCTCGCCACCCGCCTCGCCATTCTGGTGACCCATGGCGAAAACGGCCTGCAAGCCAGCCATGTGCCGGTGCTGCTGCATTGCGAGCAAGGCGAGTACGGCACGCTGTACGGGCACCTGGCCCGCGCCAATCCACAGTGGAAAGACTTGCGCGACGGCGCCGAAGCCATGCTGATCTTCGCTGGCGCCGATGCCTACGTCAGCCCGGGTTTTTACCCGAGCAAGGCCGAGCACGGCAAAGTCGTGCCGACCTGGAACTACATCGCCGTGCACGCCTATGGCCACGCCGAAACCTTCAGCGATGGTGGGCGTTTGCTCGACATCGTCAGTACCCTCACCGACCGTCATGAGGCCGGCCGCGCCCAGCCGTGGTCAGTCGCCGATGCGCCCGCCGATTACATCGACGGCATGCTCAAAGCGATTGTCGGTTTTGCCATTCCCATCGACCGCCTCGAAGGCAAGCGCAAACTCAGCCAGAACCGCAGCGCCGAAGACATTGCCGGCGTGCGCGAAGGCCTCGCAGCCAGCCCGGAAATCAATGATCAAACCCTCGCCCGATTGATGCGCTAAGGAAATTCCCATGAGTCAGATCGATATTCGCCCGGTCAGCGCCGACGACCACGCCGCCTGGCTGCCGCTGTGGCAGGCCTACCTGCGTTTCTACAACACCGAACTGCCGGAAGCTGTGACGGCAAGCACCTGGCAGCGTTTCCTCGATCCGAGCGAACCAACCCACGCGGCATTGGCCTGGGCCGACGGTAAAGCCGTGGGCATGGTGCATTACATCTACCATCGCTCGAACTGGAGCATCGAAAACTCCTGCTACCTTCAAGACCTGCTGGTGATACCCGAAACCCGTGGCACCGGCGTCGGCCGTCTGTTGATCGAACACGTTTACGCCACGGCCAAGGCTGACGGCTGCTGCAAAGTGCACTGGCTGACCCACGAAACCAACGCCACCGCGATCCAGCTCTACGAGCGCATCGCTGAACGCCCGGGCTTCATCCAGTTTCGCAAAGCCATTTAAGGAGACGCACGCATGACCGCATCACTCGCTGACTGGAAAGGCGTCCCTGCCCCTAGCGCCACACTGCTCGAAGGCCGCTTCATTCGCCTGGAACGACTCGACCCGGCACGTCACGGTGACCAACTGTTCGCCGCCCTCGAAGGCCCCGGTGCCGATCCGAAACTCTGGGATTACTTGCCCTACGGCCCGTTCCCGGAACGCAGCGTTTTCGACGCTTGGCTGAACAACCACGCGGCCGCCAGCGACCCGTATTTCTTCAGCGTCGTTGATCGCGCCAGCGGTCAGGTACAAGGCATCCTTAGCCTGATGTCGATCGTCCCGGCCCAGGGCCGTATCGAAATCGGCCACGTCACCTTCGGCGCGCCAATGCAGCGCTCGCCGAGAAGCACCGAAGCGGTGTACCTGCTGGCCAAACACTCCTTCGACCTCGGCTACCGCCGCCTCGAATGGAAATGCAACAACGGCAACGCCCGCTCCAAATACGCCGCAGAACGTCTGGGCTTCAGCTTCGAAGGCGTGTTCCGCCAGCATATGGTGGTCAAGGGGCAGAACCGCGATACCGCGTGGTACTCGATTCTGGATAGCGAGTGGCCGACGATTGCGGCAGGTTTCGAGCGGTGGCTGTCGGATGAAAATCAGACGCCCGACGGGCAGGTCAAAGGCTTGGTTGAATGCCGATCGTGATTATCTAAAAAGCAAAAAATCGCAGCCTGCGGCAGCTCCTACACGGGATTGACGTTCACCCTGTAGGAGATGCCGCAGGCTGCGATCTTCTGATCTGTTTTCAGCCCAGCTTTTGCGCAAGCACCGCAATGTGCTCCGGCCCGATCCCGCAGCACCCGCCCAAATGGCTGGCACCGCGCTGCTGCCAGTCAATCGCCCAATGCAGGTAACCCGGCGGATCCAGATCCTCGCGCAGCGGGTCGAGTCCGTCATTGGCGGTAGCCTCTTTTGGCTGCGGCGGAAACGCATTGGCGTAAGCACCGATGTGAATCTTCACCCCCAGACGCTCGAAGGTTTCACGCGCGGCATCAATCGCGGCACCGATCACTTCCGGCTGACTGCAATTGAACAGCAACGTCTCGACGCCCAACTCAGCCGCCACCGCAGCCGCTTCGGCGACAGGCTCTCCAGAGCGCAGGCGCGGCACTTCATCGGTGTCTTCGTCCTTCAAGGTGAACGACAACCAGAACGGTTTGCCATCCTTCGGCAACCCGGCGTGAATGGCTCGCGCCTCGATGATCGAACTCTGGGTTTCCGCCAGCCACAGATCAACGTGCGGTGCCAGGCCATTGACCAAGGGCGTCAGTAACTCGGTTACTCGTGCGGCCTCGAACAGATCCGGACGATAGGAGCCAAACAGCGGCGGCAATGAGCCGGCCACCCGCACGGATTTTCCCGAGGCCTGCACCGCACGCCGCGCCAGCTCACCGGCCAACGCGGCCAGCGCCTGCCCTTCGGCGGCGAAACGTTCTTCGCCAATATGGAACGGCACCACGGCGTAACTGTTGGTGGTAATCACATTGGCGCCACTGGCGATATAAGCGGCATGCACCCCCTCAACCGCTTGCGGCGCCTCGCTCAACGCCAGCGCCGACCACTCCGGCTGACGAAATGGCGCCCCGGCGCGCTGCAACTCACGGCCCATGCCGCCATCGAGAATAATCGTGCTGCCTGCGCCCATATGCTTTTCACTCATATGCTTATGAAAATAACTCACTATCAGAGTCGTTCTTATAACTATTTAATACGCACCATTCCGTTAAAAACAACCTCTTTTTTACCCAGGGATCGACTGTGAAATTTCAACCGCTACTGGCCCTGGGCCTGACGATTCTGGCCGCCTCCACTCAAGCCTTTGCTGGCGCCACGCTGGATCGTATCGAGCAGAAAAAAGAGCTGGTCGGTGTGCTGATGGAAAGCTATCCACCGTTCTCGTTTCTCAATGACCAGAACCAGCTCGATGGCTTCGACGTGGACGTCGCCAAAGCAGTGGCTGACAAGTTGGGTGTCAAGCTGCGACTCGAAACGCCGTCGTGGGACGTCATTGCCGCCGGCCGCTGGAGCGGGCGTTACGATATCTGCATCTGCTCGATGACGCCGAGCAAGGCCCGCGCCGAAGTGTTCGATTTCCCGGTCGAGTACTACGCTTCTCCAGCGGTGATCGTGGTCAACGCCAAGGATGATCGGATTCACGATGCCAAGGATTTGAGTGGTAAAAAAGTCGGCCTCACCAGCGCATCCAGTTACGAAAGCTATCTGAACAAGAATCTGGTTATCGAAGGTGCCGAAGACACTCAGTTGCAGTACCCGTTCGAAGACGTGCAGATCGCGCCATACGATACCGACAACGTCGCCTTCCAGGACTTGGGCCTGGGCGCCGGCGTGCGCCTGGATGCAATCCTCACCAACCTCGTCACCGCGCAACCACGTCTGAACCAGGACAAACGCTTCAAACTGGCCGGCGCGCCGCTGTACTCGGAGCCGAACTCGGTGGCCATCGAAAAGGGTGACGCGCAATGGGATGCCAAAGTGCGCGAGGTGTTCGCGCAACTGAAACAGGACGGCACCCTGAGCAAGCTGTCGCAAAAATGGATCGGCGCTGATATCAGCCAATGACTTCTTTCCCGACGCCTCCCCAGCCACCGCAACCGGTGGCTGAAACACGCCTGCAACGGATGTTCGGTTTTCGTACGCGGCTGTACCTGACCTGGGCAACGCTGTTCTGCCTGTTCGCCGGGTTCTTCCTGAGCTTCGACCTGAAGTTCTCGATCATCCTCGACAAACTGCCCAATCTGGTCGGCCTGCACCTGGCGCCCAACGGCTTTTTGCAGGGCGCGGCGCTGACGCTTTTCCTCTGCGTGTGCTCGATTGTCGCCTCGTCCCTGCTGGGCTTTATCACGGCATTGGCACGCCTGTCGAAAAGCGCCGTGGCGTTCGGCATTGCCAGTTTTTACACCTCGTTCTTTCGCGGCACGCCACTGCTCATCCAGATTTTGCTGATCTACCTGGGCTTGCCGCAATTGGGCATCGTGCCTGGCGCCATCGTCGCCGGAATCATCGCCCTGTCGTTGAACTACGGCGCCTATCTCAGCGAGATCTTCCGCGCTGGCATCCTCGGGGTCGACCACGGCCAGCGCGAAGCTTCGCTGGCCTTGGGTATGCGCGAGACGGTGATTTTCTGGCGCATCACTCTGCCGCAAGCCATGCGCACGATCATCCCGCCCACGACCAACCAGTTCATCTCGATGCTCAAGGACTCGTCACTGATTTCGGTGATGGGCGTCTGGGAAGTGATGTTTCTCGCTCAGTCTTATGGGCGCTCAAGCTACCGCTACATCGAAATGCTCACGACGGCGGCGATCATTTACTGGCTGATGTCGATTGGCCTGGAGTTGATTCAGGCGCGCATGGAGCGGCATTACGGCAAGGCTTACGTGCGTCGCGATCACTAACTCATCACTTCGAAGACATCATTCTGTAAAAACCCTTCGCTATACAGGACGGCCCGCTTATAACAAAAAGGCCGTCCGACCATGCCGTTTCCGCCCCAGCGTCTGTCCCTCGCCATTGCTCTGTTGATCAGCGCCACGGCAGCCCACGGCAAAACCGTGCAGATCGACACCGCCACCACTGCAGCGCAAACCCTGGGTGGCAGCGATACGTTGACGATTTCCGCGCCGGGCAGCATCACCAACAGCGGCAAGGCCGTGAGCCTGAAAGACAAGACCAGTGGGGCGGGTGTGGTGATCGATAACGCCGGCAAAATCATTTCCACCGGCGGCCGGGCCATCGACAGCAGCGGCGACCTGAGCCAGGCGCGCAACTACAAGATCTACAACCGCAGCGGCGGGCAGATTCTCGGCGCCAACGATGCTTTGCGCATCGACAGCAATTTCGTCAGCGGCAGTTTGGTGATCGACAACAGCGGCGTGATTCGCTCCACCACCGGCCAGGGTCTGGACCTCGATGCGCTGCGCAGTGATGGCGTGAAGACCACCATTATCAATCGCGCCGGCGGGCTGATTCGCGGCGACGCCAGTGACGGCATGAAGACCGGCGCCAACGCAAGCATTACCAACTACGGCGAGATTTCCACCGGCGATTCGCACAACGCCGACGAGAAATTCGACGGCATCGATATCGATTCCGCGAGCGGTGTCAGCGTGACCAACTACGGGGTAATTTCCGGTGGCCGCCATGGCATCACCACTGATCTCGGCGCGACGCTGATCAACTACGGGCAGATCACCGGCCGCAATGGTTCCGGCTTCGGTTCCGACGGCGATGGCACGGTGATTAACCACGGCACCATCACCGGCGCTTACTCAGGCTTGCAAGCGAACGGTGACGGCGATGGCGTGGACATCGACAAGATCGCCCACATCGAAAACTACGGGACGATTCAGGGCGTCGGTGCGGGCGGTGTCGACAAGGGCGGTTTCGCTAACGGCAGTGAAGGTATCGCGCTGGGTGGCGGTTACATCCTCAACGCCAACAACGCTTTGATCAGCGGTGCCGACAGCGCCATTCTGGTCGACGATGGCAGTGGCGGTTCGGGGCTGGCGGCGACCACTCTGGAAAACTTCGGCACCATTCAAGGCCTCAACGGTTTCGGCGTGAAGCTCGTCGGCGAGTTCGCCGACAACGTCATCAACGGCGGCACAATCAGTGGCAGCAATGGCCTGGCGCTGGATCTGGGTGGCGGCAACGACAGCCTGACCCTGCGCAACGGCAGTCGCTTTGTCGGCCTGGTGGATGGCGGCAGCGGGTACGACCGGGTGGTGATGGGCGATGCGGCCGGTGGCAGCTTCGGCGCCAGTCGCAACTTCGAATGGCTGGAGGTCGAACAAGGTGCGTGGACGCTCACCGGCAGCGGCGACTTCAGTGACGGTGGCGCGGTGCGCGACGGTGCCACACTGGTCAACCAGGGCAGCATCGCCGGCAACCTGACCGTGGATGCCGGCGGTGTATATGCCGGGGGCGGTTCGGTGGGCAGCCTGACTGTCAACGGCACATTGCGCACCGATACCCGCCTCGGTCGCGCAACCATCGTTCGCGATTTGAACATGGCCAGCACAGCCACCCTCGCTTACGGCGTCAACGCCGACGGCAGCAGCGCGCCGGTACAGGTCGGCGGCATCGCCAATCTCAACGGCGCAACGCTCGCAGTGAATCCCGGCAGCGGCACGTATCCATGGCAGAGCCACTACACCGTGCTGCAAGCGGCGCAGGTCAACGGCACTTTCGGCAAAGTCAGCAGCGACTACGCATTCCTGACGCCGACCCTCGCCTACACGCCTACCCAGGTTGACCTGACCTACACTCGCAACGACGTGGCTTTCAATGAATTCGCCACGACCGGCAACGGCACAAACGCCGCCAACAGCCTCGCCTCAATCGGCAAAAACAGTGCGCTGTACAACGCCTTGCTCAATACCAGCCAAAGCAGCGCTGGCGCGGCGATCGAGCAACTGGCCGGTGCCAGCAACGCCAACCTGACCAGCGCCACACTCGGCGCCAGCAGTCAGGTCGGCAGCAGCATGCTCTCGGCGATGCAGCAAATGGGCGGCAGCCCGGGACTGCTGGTCGGTCTCGATCAACGCGACACACCCGTGCTGGCAGCCAATGGCGTGCCGTCCGAGGCGCGCAACCTGAATGACCCGAACGCACGCGGCCGCCTCTGGCTGCAAGGCATTGGCGGCTACGGCAAACTCGATGGCGAGCACGGCAGCAGTGGTCTGGAGCAACGCACCAAGGGCAGCGTGCTGGGCGCCGACTGGTCACTGAATCCGGCATGGCGCCTGGGCGTACTGGGCGGTTATTCGAAAACCGATCTGGACGCGACCGGCGTCGACGGCAACGTCGAGAGCTGGCACGCCGGTGTCTACGCGTTACATCAAAACGGCCCGATCTCGCTGCGTCTCGGCGCGGCGTACAGCGGCCATCAGGGCGAAAGCAAACGCACCATCGCCTTCAATGGTTTCAGCGACCGACCGAAAGGCGACTACGACGCCGATAGCCAGCAAGCCTTCGCCGAACTCGGCTATGCCATGGGCAGTGGCCGGCTCAGCGCCGAGCCGTTCGCCAGCCTCGGTTATCAGCGCTACCACCGCGACAGCTACCAGGAAAAAGGTGGCGCCGCCGCGCTGCAAGTCGACCGCCAGACCCAGGACAACTTCAGCAGTACCTTCGGCCTGCGCCTGGCGCACCTGAGCAGCCTCGACAATGGCATGAGCGTAACGCCGCGCATGGCCGCTGGCTGGAAACACACCTACGGCGATGTCAGCAACTCGACGCGTCAGGCGTTTGTGACTGGCGGCACGGCGTTCAGTGTCGATGGCAGCTCGCTGGATCGTGACAGCCTGGTGCTGGAGGCCGGGCTGGATGTGGGGATTTCTGCGCGGCATACCTTGGGTGTGGGATACAGCGGTGAGATCGGCAGCAACAGTCGTAATCACGGGCTGATCGGGCAATGGCAGATGAGTTTTTGAGGTTGAACAGGCGGCGCGGTCTTGATTTTTTGTAGGAAAAAGGACCGCTGCGACCGAGTAAAAATCGAGGTAGCGGTTCTCTCGGTCTTTTTCTACAAAACGATCCGATGTCGCCTGCAAGCGTGCGGGAAGCAGCCGACATCGGATTTTTCGGTGCATCAATAGAGTTGAGGTCTCCTGCAAACAGAGGCTCCACTCAATGCCCATTCGACACACGTTCAAACCAAAACACCTGGCCTTGGCCATTTCGCTGGCGCTGGCTTGTGTAGAGCTTGCCAACGCTCAGCAATCCTCTGAAGTCGCTGATTCAACCGCAGTAGTGAATGCCACTGAATTGCCCGAAACCAGCGCTAAAGAAATGGCGCTTGAACGACTCAAGGGGTTTCTCACCGACCCAAGTACGGTACCCATCGCTTTTAAAACCCCTGAAGAAACGTTTAAAGGTACCGCTGTAAACGATCTGATCACGCTCACGGACGGCGCAAGCTTTACCGGCCTGCTGGATGGTGGCGGGGGAGATAACGTCCTGTTCCTGGATGCAGCGGCAGGCGGCGAGCTGAAAAACACGCGTAATTTCAACGGCCTGCTCCTCAGCCGGGGCGACTGGACTCTGAGTTCCAAGGGTGACTTCAAGGACGGCGTGCTGGTCAACAGCGGTACCGCTTTGACCAACCTGGGGGGCATCAAGGGCGACGTCTATGTCGAAAGAGGTGGCAGCTTTGCCGGTAAAGGTGTGGTAGGAAGCCTGGAGGTCGCCGGCCTGCTCACCGTCAATGGGGTACTCGGCAGCCCGCGCGTGAAAGGCGACTTGCGCTTGTCCCCAACCGCCGAACTGGCTTATGAGGTCACGCCCAGTGGCAGTCAAACGATCAAGGTCGATGGCACTGCCAGGCTGGAAGGTGCAACCCTGAACGTCGTTGCCGTTCCAGGGGAGTATCCGCAAAGTCGCCAGTACAAAATCATCGAAGCCGGCAAGGTAGAAGGCGAATTCGGCAATGTCCTTAACAACCTCGCCTTTATGACCGCCACTCCTCAATACAACAAAAAATCCGTCGGGCTGACCTATGCCCGTAACGGTGAGCCGCTTGCGAGCGTTGCCACGACAGACAACGCTCGTGCCGCTGCCGAGGGCATTGTCGATCCAACAGCACCTGCGCCATCAGCGACACCAACGCCATTGACGGCGTCTGCACCAGCTCCAATTTCTGTTCCTGTTCCAACTTCAGCGCCGACTCCCATTGCAGAGTCCGTCCCATCGCCAATGCCGGACGAACCTCTTACTGCGCAAGTTAACGATTCCGCCGAACAGCCCGCACCTGCGCCAATAAAACCTGCAAACGCAGCAGTCGCCGCGCTTCTGACCAGCGACAAAACCACCGCACCGGTCGCCCTCGAACAACTCGCCGCCGGCAGCAACGCCAACCTCGCCAAAGCCACCCTGAGCAGCATCACTCCCGTAAGCGCGAGCATGCTCTCGGCCATGCAACAACTGAATAGCCGTTACGGTTCTGCCTACAACTCCGGCAACTCACCGCGTCAGGCCGCCGGCGCTGCCGATTCAGGGCGCGTGTGGATTCAGGCGCTTGGCCATGGCGGCAAGGTCGACCGCGACTTCGACAGTACCCTCAAACACGCCACCCAAGGTCTGGTCATGGGCGCCGACTGGCGGCTCGATGGGCAATGGCATATCGGCCTAGTCGGTGGTAAGTCGCAAACCCGACTCGACGCTCGGCAATATGAGGGCGACCTCGACAGCTGGCACCTCGGTGCCTATGCCGTGCGTCAGGACGGACCATTTTCACTGCGTCTCGGGGCGACATACGCCAGCCATGACGGCGACAGCAAACGTCGGGTAGCCTTCAACGGGTTCAGCGATCGACTCAAGGGCAATTACGACGCCAACACTCAGCAAGCCTTTGCCGAACTGGCGGTCAATGTTGGCCGGCACAACGCGACGCTCGAACCGTTCGCCAGCGTCGGTTATCAGCGCTACCAGCGCGACAGCTACAGCGAAAAAGGTGGAGATGCGGCGCTGAAAGTCTTTGGGCAAACCCGCGACAACCTCAGCAGCACCTTCGGTCTGCGTACGGCAAAAATCAATCGGCTGGATAACGGCATGACGTTGACGCCGCGCTTCAGTGCCGGCTGGAAACACATCTTTGGCGAGATAGAAAGCGACACCCGCCAGCAACTGGTCAAGGGTGGCAAGCGGTTTGAGGTTGCCGGTGCCGCGCTGGATCGCAACAGCCTGGCCTTGGATGCAGGCATTGATCTCGGGCTGTCTGCCAATCACACGGTCGGTGTTGGTCTCACCGGTGAGATGGCCACTGACAGCCGCACCCACGGCGTGATGGGCCAATGGCGCATGGCGTTCTGACTGACCCAACACTTTCGGCAGCTCCTACAGATGAACAATTCAGGAAAAAAAGGGGAGCACATGCCCCCCCGAGGTTTAAAGCGTTGGATCGCGGCGGTTATCTCAGCCTTCGATCTCGATCAGAATTTCGCCCGGGTTGACCCGATCACCCTTGGCCACATGAATCGCGGTGACCTTGCCGGCAATCGCTGCCTGGACTTCGGTTTCCATCTTCATTGCTTCGGTGATCAACACAGCCTGGCCGGCCTTGACGGTGTCGCCCTCCTTGACCAGCACATCGACGATGTTGCCCGGCATGGTGGTGCTGACGTGGCCCGGTGCCGACGCCTGCTTGCGTTTGCTGCTGCCTCCGCTGACAAATTCGTTGAGCGGCTCGAACACCACTTCTTCCGGCATGCCGTCGATGGACAGGTAGAAGTGACGCTTGCCTTCCGCCTTCACACCGACACCAGTGATGTCGACGCGGTAGGTTTCGCCGTGGACGTCGATGACGAACTCGGTCGGCACGCCTTCGCCGCCCGCTTTTGTCACGCCGCCAGCTTCAGGAATCGGCAGCAGCACTTCAGGAGTCAGGGTGCCGGCGGCACGCTCTTCGAGGAACTTGCGGCCGATGTCCGGGAACATCGCAAAGGTCAGCACGTCTTCTTCGGACTTGGCCAGTGCACCGATGTCGGCACGCAGCTTGGTCATTTCCGGCTTGAGCAGATCGGCCGGGCGTACATCGATGACTTCTTCGCTGCCGATCGCCTGACGGCGCAGTTTTTCGTTCACCACGCCCGGCGCTTTGCCGTAGCCGCCCTGCAGGTAGAGCTTCACTTCGTTGGTGATGGTTTTGTAGCGCTCGCCGGCCAGCACGTTGAAAAATGCCTGGGTGCCGACGATCTGCGAGGTCGGGGTCACCAGCGGCGGGAAGCCGAGGTCTTCACGCACGCGCGGGATTTCCGCGAGCACTTCGGCCATACGGTTCAGGGCGCCCTGCTCTTTCAACTGGTTGGCGAGGTTGGAGATCATCCCGCCCGGCACCTGGTTGACTTGCACGCGGGTGTCAACGGCAGTGAATTCGCTTTCGAACTGGTGGTACTTCTTGCGCACGGCGTAGAAGTACAGGCCGATCTCTTGCAGTAGCTCGAGGTTCAGGCCGGTGTCGTACTCGGTGCCCTTGAGTGCCGCAACCATCGACTCGGTGCCTGGATGGCTGGTGCCCGACGCGAAGCTGGAGATCGCGGTGTCGATGTGGTCGGCGCCGTTTTCGATAGCCTTGAGCTGGCACATGGTCGCCAGACCCGCCGTGTCGTGCGAGTGGATAAACACCGGCAGCGATTGCTCGGCTTTCAACGCACGAACCAGTTCACCGGTGGCGTACGGGGTCAGCAGACCGGCCATGTCCTTGATCGCCACCGAGTCGCACCCCATGGCTTCCATTTGCTTGGCTTGCGCCACGAACGCATCAATGGTGTGCACCGGGCTGGTGGTGTAGGCGATGGTGCCCTGGGCATGTTTGCCGGCGGCTTTCACTGCTTCGATGGCCACGCGCAGGTTACGCACGTCGTTCATCGCGTCGAAGATGCGGAACACGTCGATGCCATTCACCGCAGCTTTGGCGACGAAGGCTTTGACCACGTCGTCGCTGTAGTGGCGGTAGCCCAGCAGGTTCTGCCCGCGCAGGAGCATTTGCAGACGCGTGTTAGGCAGCGCCGCGCGCAGTTGGCGCAGACGCTCCCACGGGTCTTCTTTCAGAAAGCGTACGCAGGCGTCGAACGTCGCACCGCCCCAGCATTCCAGCGACCAGTAGCCGACTTTGTCGAGCTTGTCGCAGATCGGCAGCATGTCTTCGGTGCGCATGCGGGTGGCGAGCAGCGATTGGTGAGCGTCGCGCAGGATGGTATCGGTGACAAAGATCTTCTTGGACATTGTTGTATTCCTCACAGGCCTGCGTGGGCGGCGATGGCGGCGGCGATGGCCAGGGCCAGCTCTTCGGGTTTGCGCTTGATCGAGTAGTTGGTCAGTTCAGGGTGGCTTTCAACGAAGCTGGTATTGAACTGGCCGCTACGGAATTCCGGGTTGCGCAGGATTTCCTGGTAGTACGCGGCGGTGGTCTTCACCCCCTGCAGACGCATGTCGTCGAGAGCGCGCAGGCCACGGTCCATGGCCTCTTCCCAGGTCAGTGCCCAGACCACCAGTTTCAGGCACATCGAATCGTAGAATGGTGGAATGGTGTAGCCGGTGTAGATCGCCGTGTCGGTGCGCACGCCTGGGCCGCCGGGGGCGTAGTAACGGGTGATCTTGCCGAAGCTCGGCAGGAAGTTGTTCTTCGGGTCTTCGGCGTTGATGCGGAACTGCAACGCGAAACCACGGTGCTGGATGTCTTCCTGCTTGACCGACAGCGGCAGGCCGGAAGCGATGCGAATCTGTTCGCGGACGATGTCGATCCCGGTGATCTCTTCGGTGATGGTGTGTTCCACCTGCACCCGGGTGTTCATCTCCATGAAGTACACCTCGCCCTCGGCGAGCAGGAACTCCACGGTACCGGCGTTCTCGTAACCCACAGCCTTGGCCGCACGCACCGACAGGTCGCCGATATAGGCGCGCTGTTCCGGAGTCAGTTGCGGACTCGGGGCGATTTCGATGAGTTTCTGGTTGCGACGCTGGATCGAGCAATCACGCTCGAACAGGTGCACGACGTTGCCGAAACTGTCGCCGAGAATCTGCGCTTCGATGTGCTTGGGATTGACGATGCATTTTTCCAGGAACACTTCGGCAGAACCGAAGGCCTTGGTCGCTTCGGAAATCACCCGAGGGAAATTCTGTTCAAGCTCTTCGCGGCTGTTGCAGCGACGGATACCGCGACCGCCACCGCCGGAGGTGGCCTTGAGCATCACCGGGTAACCGATGCGGTCGCCCTCGGCCAAGGCTTCTTCGATGTCGGCCACGTTGCCTTCGGTGCCCGGCGTGACCGGTACGCCAGCCTTGATCATGCTGCGGCGCGCTTCGGTCTTGTCGCCCATGCGGCGGATGACTTCTGCCGACGGGCCAATGAATTTGATCCCGCGCTCGGCGCAGATATCAGCCAGCTCGGCGTTTTCCGAGAGGAAACCGTAACCGGGATGCAGTGCATCGCAACCGGTTTCGACGGCGAGGTTCACCAGCTTGCGCGGGTTCAGGTAACCGGCCAGTGGCTCGGCACCGATGCTGTGGGCCTCGTCCGCACGCTTCACATGCAAGGCATGACGGTCGGCGTCGGAAAAAATCGCAACCGAGCGAATGCCCATTTCGGCGCAGGCTCGCACGATTCGTACGGCAATCTCACCACGGTTGGCGATCAGGATCTTTGTTATCACTTGGAGGTTCCCTTGAGCCGGTGGCACCACGACCTGCTAGACCCAGGTCGACGCGTGACCAAATGTTTCAATTTAGTCGCAGGTCCACACTAGCGCTCATGAGGGATTAACAAAAATGAATAAAAATTGGGTCATGCATAAGTAAAGACTTATAGTTGAAACATCCGCCAGCCGTCAGAGTCTGTAAAAAATGCGTAAGTCCTTGATGCGTATGACATTGCGCCAGTTGCAGATCTTCAACGAAGTGTGTGATTTACGCTCCTACAGCCGCGCGGCCGAGGAAATGTCTCTCACGCAACCGGCCGTCAGCCTACAGATTCGTCAGCTCGAAGAGCTGATCGGCCAGCCATTATTCGATTACGTCGGCAAAAAACTCTACATGACCGAGGCCGCTGAAGCCTTGCAGCGTGCCAGTCGGGACATCTTCGGGCGCCTGGAAAACCTCGATATGCAGCTGTCGGACATGCAGGGATCGCTGCAAGGTCAGCTGAAACTGGCAGTGGAATCCAGCGCCAAATACTTCGTCCCGCACCTGTTCGCCGCGTTCAAGCGCCAGCACCCGGAAGTGAATCTGCAACTGACCGTGGTCAACCGTGGCCAGGTGATTCGCCGGCTTTCGGACAACCGCGACGATCTGGTGATCATGTCGATGGTGCCGCAGGACATGGGCCTGGAATTTCTGCCGTTCCTGAACAATCCGATTGTTGCCGTGGCGCGCCCGGATCACCCGCTGGCGCACATGGGGCCACTGCGTCTGCAAGATCTTGAGCCTTACACGCTGCTGATTCGCGAACCCGGTTCAGGGACGCGGTTGGCGTGCGAGGAATATTTCAAAGAGAAACGCGTGCACTTCACCCAGACCCAGGAAGTAGCGTCGGCCGAAGCACAACGAGAATGTGTGCAAGCGGGTCTGGGCCTGGCGCTGTTGACGCGCCACGCCCTGAACCTGGAGCTGGCGACCGGCGGCCTCGTCGAGTTGCCGGTCGAGGAATTGCCGCTTTTCCGTAGCTGGTGCCTGGTGCAAGCGAAAGCCAAACGCTTGTCACCGGTGGCGCACGCCTTCCTGGCGTTTATCCGCAGCGAACGTGTGCAGATCAGCGCGCTGGTTGAGCGCTTCGACGGGAAGCTGCGGGTGCCGCCTGCCAGTGAGTGATCTCGGGAAAGTCGCCGATTTCGGCTTGAAGCTGACGGAGTTCGAAGCGATCTTCGATGGCGCGGCGAAATTCCATGCGGCGCTGATCTTCCTGCTGACGACGGGTTTTCGCGGCGCTGTTGCGTTCTTCGTAGGGCTGAGCCATTTCGAGTCTCCCAAGGCGATGACGGGAGTTTCACGATAGGCGGCGGGGATGACGGTTTGATGAAAGTAACCGTCGAAAACCAAAAGATCGCAGCCTTCGGCAGCTCCTACAGGGATCGCATTCCAAATGTAGGAGATGCCGAAGGCTGCGATCTTTTGATCTTAATCATCCAGGGCTTTTGCTGCTTTCGGCGACAAGCGCAAGCTGCGCAGACTGCGCTTCACGCTCTTGAGGTGATTGACCAGGCTCGGCCCGCGCGCCATGGCCACGCCCATCGCCAGCACATCAATCACCACCAGGTGCGCAATGCGCGAAGTCAGCGGCGTATAGATTTCCGTGTCTTCGTGCACGTCGATCGCCAGATTGACCGTCGACAGTTCCGCCAACGGTGTCTGGCTCGGGCACAGGGTAATCAGCGAAGCGCCGCTTTCACGCACCAGATTGGCGGTGATCAGCAGATCCTTGGACCGCCCCGACTGCGAAATACAAATAGCCACATCGGTCGGTTTCAACGTCACCGCCGACATCGCCTGCATGTGCGGATCGGAATACGCCGCTGCAGTCAGCAGCAAACGGAAGAACTTGTGCTGGGCATCAGCCGCCACCGCGCCCGAGGCACCGAAACCGTAGAACTCGACGCGCTGCGCCTGCGACATCAACGTCACCGCACGCTGCAACTCGATCGGATCGAGCTTCTCGCGAACCTCCATCAAGGTGTGCAACGTGGTGTCGAAAATCTTCAGGCTGTAATCAGCAACCGAGTCGTCTTCATGGATCGCGAACTGGCCGAAGCTGGCGCCGGCGGCCAGGCTTTGCGCCAGCTTGAGTTTGAGATCCTGAAAACCGGAACAACCGATGGCGCGACAGAAGCGCACGATGGTCGGCTCACTGATGCCGACGCTGTGGGCCAGGTCGGCCATGGAACTGTGCATCACCGCCGCAGGGTCAAGCAGCACGTGGTCGGCGACCTTGAGCTCCGACTTGCGTAACAGGTGACGTGACTGGGCGATGTGTTGCAGCAGATTCAAGGGGCTGGACTCTTCTTATGGGCAAGGATGTAGCACGCTTGTAGTTATACTACATGAATTGGCTTTTTGCCTGCTCAATGCGTAACTCGATGTCCCCATATCAGGCGCGATGAGGTGCGTGTAGCCCTTAAAACGGTTTTTCCTGTTCACGCAAAAGCCCGGCCAGACTGGCAGCTTCCACGGGCCGGCTGATCAGATAGCCCTGCACCTCATCGCAACGCTCGGCGCGTAAAAACTCCAGCTGATCCTGTCGCTCGACGCCCTCAGCCACTACTTTCAGCGACAGCCCGTGAGCCATGGCAATGATCGCGCGAGTAATCGCCGCATCTTCACTGCCCTCACCCAACCCGCGAATGAAAGCCTGATCGATCTTCACGTAATCCACCGGAATGCGCTTGAGGTAACTCAGCGACGAATAGCCGGTGCCGAAGTCGTCTATGGCCAGTTTCACCCCCAGATCGCGCAACTGCTGGAAGGTCGCGATGATATGTTCGACGCTATCGAGCAACTGGCTTTCGGTCAGTTCCAGTTCAAGGTAGTGCGGCGCCAGACCGGTTTCCTCCAGCACCTGGCGCACCAGACTGACCAACTTGCCCTGACGCAATTGATGCACCGACAGGTTCACCGAAACACGGATCGGCTCCAGCCCCTCGCGCTGCCATTCACAGGCCTGCCAGCACGCCTGACGCAGGACGAATTCGCCGATCGGGCCGATCAGACCTGTTTCCTCGGCCAGCCCGATGAAATCCCCAGGCGGTACCCGACCCATGGTCGGATGATCCCAGCGCACCAGCGCTTCCGCCGCATTCAAGCGCCCTGTTTCCAGACACAGTTTGGGCTGATAGAACACTTTCAGTTGCTTGTCTTCAATGGCCTTGCGCAACTGGTTTTCCAGCTGCAAGCGCTCAAGGGTGCTGGCCTGCAGGCTGTCGGTGTAGAACTGGAAATTGTTACCGCCCAGGTGCTTGGCGTGTTGCATGGCCATGTTCGATTGGCTGACCAGCGCAGAAATCTCCCGGGCATTGTCCGGCAGCATGCTGATGCCCATCGACGCGCTGACCACCAGTTCATGGCCTTCCACGGTCAGCGGCAAGCGCAACTTGGCCGACAACCGCGTGGCCACCCGGGCCAGACTCGACAGGTTGCCGTAGGCATCGAACAGCACCGCAAACTCATCGCCGGAAAGACGGGCGATGGTGTCGGCTTCCGGCAACGCATTGACCAAGCGGCGCGCCATTTTCTGCAGTAACTGATCCGCGACCTCATGACCGAGACTGTCGTTGAGCAATTTGAAGCGATCCAGGTTGATGTGCAGCAACGCCAGACTGCGCCGGCCCTGACGGGAGCGTTGATGCGCTTCATGCAAGCGTTCGCGGAACAGTGAGCGGTTGGCCAACCCGGTCAGTTCGTCGTAATGAGTCAGGTAACGCATGCGCTCTTCGGATTCGCGTCGCGCTGAAAGATCGGCGAAGAAGCCGACGATATGACTGACATTTCCCCGACCATCGCGCACCGCATTCAGTTGCAGCCACTGCGGGTACAACTCGCCGTTCTTGCGCGTCTCCACCAGTTCGCCCTGCCAACTGCCGTGCTGCTCCAAGGCATGCCGGATCGCCACATAATGGCGGCGGGCATCACGGCTGCATGGCAGCTCGACGACGTTGCGCCCGAGCATGTCCTCGATGTCGTAACCGGTGACCCGGCTGAACGCCTGATTGATCGCAATCAGTGCGTAGTTCGGATCGAGAATGACGATGCCCTCACTGGCCGCCTCAAACACCGTCGCCGCCAGGCGTTGCTGTTCTTCGAGGCTTTTGCTGGCACTGATGTCGCGGCGGGTGCCGACCATGCGGATGACTCGCCCGCTGTCGCTGCGTTCTACTGCGCGACCACGGTCCTCGATCCACACCCAATGGCCATCGCTGTGACGCACGCGGTATTCGATCTGGTAGTCCTCGGTGCGCCCCTTCAAATGCTCGATCAACGCGTATTTCAACGTCGGCACATCGTCGGGATGCAGACGCGGCTTGAGGTCGCGCAGGAGCGCCGTGACGTATTCCGGAGCGAGGCCGAACAGTTCCTGAATCTGCGTGTGGTGGACTTCGTCAGTTTGCAGGTTCCAGTCCCACAGGCCCAACTCACTGGCCTTCAACGCCAGCGCCAGCCGCGCCTCGCTTTTGCTCAGGGCTTGATTGGCGGCGTCCAGTTCTCGGCTGCGCTGGGCAACGCGGTCCTCTAGCTCCACCTGGGCCTCGCGCAGCTTGCCTTCGGCGCAGCGGCGATGATCGATTTCCTTGGCCAGTTCCTGATTGAGCTGTTCGCTGCGCGACTGCGTCTGCTGCAGGTGTTCGATCAAGTGCTGATTCTGGAAGCGCCGCAGTAAGCCGCGATCAATCAGCCGATTGACCTGCCACGCCACCACGCTCAGCGAACCCAGCAGAATCAGGCCGAGCCAGCCCCAGCCGCGCGCCTGCTCATCGCCGCCCCAGAACAGATAACCGATCGCTGGCAACAGACACGGCAAAGTAAAAGACAGAAATGCCGGCAGGCTCACCGCATAGGCGACACTGGCCGACAGGGTTGCGGCGCCGATCAGGCCGAACACCCAGGCTTGTTGCATGAAGTTGTCGGCGGGCATCAGGGCGATGCCGGCGCCGGCCAGAGTCAGGCCGGTCATGGTCGAGCCGAGCAGAAACATCCGCCGCCAGATCGGCTGCGCCTGACGATCAGGGATCGCCGAATCGAACGCGGCGACCTGAATCACCCGCAACGCCACCAGCGACAACAACCACACCAGCCAGACGCTGACCACGAAATAACGCTGCGGGCTCCAGAGCAAAGCGGCGCAGACCAGACCATTGATCAACATGAATAACGTGGGCAACAACGAGCCCTGATACAGCAGACGCGTGCGCTCCACCGCCATTTCGACGGCATAGTGCTTGCGGATAACCCGGGGTTCCACAGAGGGGCCCGACAGTTCGGCGCTGAGGGTCATGGGCAACGTTCTTGTTCTTATAAGGAGGGCGTGCGCCCGAAACGTGGACGGAGCATACACAAGCCGATCCCGTTGCCAAACTGCTCCAGGTCATATTTTCAGCGAAACTTTTCGCCCCCGCGAAGCCAACGAAACCCGCAGAGCGAGGCAGGCTGACGCTTGCAGCGGGTGACCGACCGGTCGTCATTCGCAGCACTTTCATCGGCTAATGCAAAGCTCGGTTTGCCCGGGCCTGCGGCGCACCCTAGAATGCCCCGATGCGCGATGATCTCTCCCTTCTGCTGAACTCCCTCAACGACGCCCAACGCCAGGCCGTAGCAGCCCGCGTTGGCCGTCAGTTGGTCCTGGCCGGTGCTGGCTCCGGTAAAACCCGAGTGCTGGTGCACCGTATCGCCTGGTTGATCCAGGTCGAAAACGCCTCGCCCCACTCCATCCTGTCGGTGACCTTCACCAACAAGGCCGCTGCGGAGATGCGTCATCGCATCGAGCAGTTGCTGGGTATCAACCCGGCGGGCATGTGGGTCGGCACCTTCCACGGCCTGGCGCACCGCTTGTTGCGGGCACACTGGCAGGAAGCCGGACTGAGCCAGACTTTCCAGATTCTCGACAGCGACGACCAGCAACGGCTGGTCAAGCGGGTGATCCGCGAGCTCGGTCTCGACGAGCAGCGCTGGCCGGCCCGTCAGGCGCAGTGGTTCATCAACGGCCAGAAAGACGAAGGCCTGCGCCCGCAGCACATTCAGGCCAGCGGCGATCTGTATCTGGCGACCATGCGCGGCATCTACGAGGCTTACGAGGCGGCGTGCCAACGTGCCGGCGTCATCGATTTCTCCGAACTGCTGCTGCGCGCACTCGACTTGTGGCGCGATCATCCGGGCCTTTTGGCGCATTACCAAAAGCGCTTCCGGCATATTCTGGTGGACGAGTTCCAGGACACCAACGCCGTGCAGTACGCTTGGTTGCGTCTGCTCGGCAAGGGTGGCGACAGCCTGATGGTGGTCGGCGACGACGACCAGTCGATTTACGGCTGGCGTGGCGCGAAGATCGAAAACATTCATCAATACTCCTCCGACTTCGCGGATTCGGTGACCATTCGTCTGGAGCAGAACTACCGCTCCACCGCCGGCATCCTCAAGGCTGCCAACGCCCTGATCGCCAACAATACCGGGCGTCTGGGCAAAGAACTGTGGACCGACGGTGGTGATGGCGAAGCAATCAATCTGTACGCCGCGTTCAACGAACACGACGAAGCTCGCTACGTTGTCGAAACCATCGAAAGCGCGCTGAAAACCGGCCTGGCTCGTAGCGATATCGCGATTCTGTACCGCTCCAACGCCCAATCGCGCGTTCTGGAAGAAGCTTTGCTGCGTGAGCGCATTCCGTACCGTATCTACGGTGGTCAGCGCTTCTTCGAGCGTGCGGAAATCAAGAACGCCATGGCCTACCTGCGTTTGCTCGAAGGTCGCGGCAACGATGCGGCCCTGGAACGGGTGATCAATGTGCCGGCCCGTGGCATCGGCGAGAAAACCGTCGAAGCCATCCGCGATCACGCGCGTCACAGCGATGTATCGATGTGGGAAGCGATGCGCCAACTGGTCGCCAACAAAGGCCTGACCGGTCGCGCGGCGGGTGCCCTCGGTGCGTTTATCGAACTGATCGAGAATCTCGCCGCCAAGTGCATGGAAATGCCGCTGCATTTGATGACGCAAACCGTCATCGAGCAGTCGGGCCTCATTGCCTACCACGAAGCGGAAAAAGGCGAGAAAGGCCAGGCTCGGGTAGAAAACCTTGAGGAACTGGTCAGCGCCGCACGCAACTTCGAGAACACCGAAGAGGACGAAGAACTGACGCCGTTGGCGGCGTTCCTCGGCCACGCTTCGCTGGAGGCCGGCGACACTCAGGCTGACGAACACGAAGACAGCATTCAGCTGATGACCCTGCACAGCGCCAAAGGCCTGGAATTCCCTTACGTGTTCCTCGTGGGCATGGAAGAAGGCCTGTTCCCGCACAAGATGAGCCTGGAAGAACCGGGTCGTCTTGAAGAAGAACGGCGTCTGGCTTACGTGGGCATTACCCGGGCGATGCAGAATCTGGTCATGACCTATGCTGAAACCCGACGCCTGTACGGCAGCGAGACCTACAACAAGGTTTCGCGTTTCGTACGAGAAGTACCGAAAGGCCTGATTCAGGAAGTGCGTCTGTCGAACAGCGTTAGCCGACCATTTGGCGGCAACCAGTCGATGAGCGGCAGCAACCTGTTCAGCGGCAGCGAAATTCCGGAAACGGGGTTCAGCCTCGGTCAGGCGGTGCGCCATTCGGTCTTTGGCGACGGTGTGATCCTCAACTTTGAGGGTGCTGGCGCACAGGCGCGAGTGCAGGTGAACTTCAGCGAAGGCAGCAAGTGGCTGATGCTCGGTTACGCCAAGCTGGAAGCGATCTGACGCCGATTTTGCTTTTATGTGGGAGCGAGCCTGCTCGCGAATGAAATCGCCGCGGTTGATCTGATAGACCGCGGTGAGGCCTTCGCGAGCAGGCTCGCTCCCACAGGGTTCGGTGTTCTGAGCCAATAATCCCGCTGAACCTATCTCCTTTTCCTACAGACAAAAGTACATAGGCTGATTGCCTCGCGAAGCTGAACGCGACCTGTCAGGCAAAAGCCCGAAACACTCTCTCGCTAGCCAGTAACACTTCAGCTGTGCAACATGGCGCGCGTGTCTCCACAAACGGGAATACCCTTTATGAAACGTTTTCTTAGCATCGCCATGGCGTTGTGCATCGGCCTGACGATGAGCCTCGACGCCAACGCCAAGCGCTTTGGTGGTGGCAAAAGCGCCGGCGCTGCGCCGACGCACCAGACCAGCCAGATGGCTCCTTCTTCTCCAGGTGTCGGCGGCGCTGCTGCGACCGCAGGTGCTGCCGGTGCCGCAGGCGCTGCTGCCAAGGCCGGCGGTGCTTCGAAATGGCTCGGCCCTCTGGCCGGTATCGCCGCCGGTGGCCTGCTCGCATCCATGTTCATGGGCGGCGGCTTCCAGGGCATGCAGATCTTCGACATCCTGATCATGGCCGTGATCGCGTTCGTGATCTTCCGCTTCATCGCCGCGCGTCGACGCAAGCAGCAGGAGCAATTCGCTCCGGCCGGCGCGCCGATGCAGCGTGAAGCGTTCGAGCAGAAGCCTGCTGCCATGGGTTCGATCTTCGGTGGTTCGGCTGCACCTGCTGCCGCCCGTCCGGTGATCAACGCGCCGGCCTGGTTCAATGAGCAGAACTTCCTTGAAGCTGCACGCAGCCACTTCCAGTCGCTGCAGCAGCACTGGGACGCCAACGAAATGGACAAGATCGCCGAGTTCGTGACCCCGCAAATGCTCGAGTTCCTCAAGCGCGAGCGTGCGGATCTGGGCGATGCGTTCCAGTCGACCTACATCGACAACCTCCAGGTACAACTGGATGGCGTGGATGATCGTGCCGACAAGACCATCGCTACCCTGACTTTCAGCGGTGTGTCGAAGTCCTCGCGCTTCGACCAGGGCGAAGTGTTCAGCGAAAGCTGGAACATGGAACGTCCGCAGGGCGACAACCAGCCTTGGCTGGTTGCAGGTATCCGCCAGAACGGCTGATCCCTCACTACGCTTAACTTGCGGTAATAAAAACCCCAGCCTCGGCTGGGGTTTTCTATTTCGCGGTTGCATCTATAGCGAGCTACTGTATAAACCGGCCCATATAAACCGCGCCATTCAAGCAAGAGGATCCCGGACGTGGAAGAAATCATCGAACAACTGCGTGAAGCCAACGAACCCGTGCCGGTTCCTTTGGAGTTGCCTGACGAAGATCTGCTGGTCGAAATCGAAGAACAGCTGTTCATCGACATTCCGTTTGTCTTCAGAGAGTTTTTGCTGACCGTCAGCGATGTGGTGTATGGCAGCCTCGAACCGGTGACTGTCACCGACCCACAATCCCACACCTACTTGCCGGATGTGGCCGCCAACGCTTGGGATGCCGGTGTTGATCGCAGCCTGATTCCAATCTGTCAGGACGGCGACGACTACTACTGTGTCGAAGAGGATGGCACGGTAGTGTTATGGCAGGCCGAAGAAGAGTTGATTGCCGAGGAAACCTGGGAATCGGTGTGGCATTGGGCGCGGGACGTCTGGCTGGAAAGCTGATCAGCCAGCCGCCCCGCCAGGTCAATGCCCCGACGACTCCTTGTGGTTGTCGAGGGTTTCCAGCAGCGCCACCTGCATCCGCGTGTGCACGCGGATGAACCAGCGCCAGAGCAGCGCCGCCACGGCGGCCGCGACCACGGCGATCAGCACCAGCAACTTGTTGGTCGGCAAGATACTGGCCGACAAGGCTGCCAACAGCAGGAAAATCACCAGCAGCGAGAGAATCGGGATCACTTCGGAGATCACCCGGCGCACTCGCTGCGTGTGCCTCCCCGCCATCTCCGGCTTCACGCCCATCTCCGCCAGCAGCATCGACAGCGCCTTGAGCTTGCGATAGGCCGCGATCAAGAACGGCAGCGAGACCAGCAGCGCCCCACCCCAGATCAACGCCTTCTGCCAACTCGGGTCGGCAATCCAGTCCTGCAACCAGGTCGAGAGGCGCTCGGCGAAGAATGCTCCGCTAAAGAAGATCGCAATCACCAGCGCCAGATTGACCCCGACCTGCAGCAAGATCTTGCGGATAATCGAAGCCAGCATCGCGCCCTCGCCTTGCGGCTGAATGCTGCGCAACCATTCGCCGTACATGCCCAGCACTCGGCCAAGAGGCTTGGGCACCGCCGCCGACAGCTTGATCGACAGCGGATCCGCCGCACGGATCAGATACGGCGTCAGCAGCGTGGTAATCACCGACACGGCCACAGCGACCGGATAAAGGAAGTTGCTGGTCACCTGCAAGGTCATCCCCAGTGCGGCGATGATGAAGGAAAATTCGCCAATTTGTGACAGCCCCATTCCCACGCGCAGTGAGGTACGTCCGTCATTACCAGCGATAAACGCCCCGAGGCCACAGGACAACATCTTGCCGAGGACAACGGCCACGGTGATCACCGCAATCGGCCACGCATATTCGAGAAGAATCATCGGGTCGAGCATCAACCCGATGGCGACAAAGAAGATCGCACTGAACAGGTCGCGAACCGGCTCGATCAGGCGTTCGATTTTAAGCAACTGCCGCGACTCGGCCATGATCGCGCCAATCAGGAAGGCACCGAGCACCATGCTGTACTCAAGCTTGACCACCAGCAGACAGAAGCCGAAACACAGGCCCAGCACGGTGATCAGCAGCATTTCGTTGCTTTCGAATTTGGCCACATAAGCCAGCAGGCGCGGCACCAGCAGGATGCCGATGACCAACGCGACGATCATGAACAGCGACAGCTTGCCGACAGTGGAGAACACCTCACCGGAGCTGACCGTGCCGCTGACAGCAATGCTTGATAGCAGCGCAATGATGCCGATGCCGAGGATGTCTTCCACGATCAGCACGCCGAAGATCAACTGCGCAAAGCGCTCGTTCTTCATCTTCAGATCATTGAGAGCCTTGACGATGATGGTGGTCGAGGAGATCGCCAGAATCGCGCCGAGGAACAGCGAGTCCATGGTGTTCCAGTCGAACCATTGGCCGATTTCGTAGCCGATCCAGATCATCAGGACGATCTCGAGGAACGCCGCGATAAACGCCGTCGCACCAACCTTGAACAGCTTGCGCAGGCTGAACTCTAGGCCGAGGCAGAACATCAGGAAGATCACCCCGAGTTCGGCGAGGGTCTTGATGGTTTCTTCGTCGTGGATCAGGCCGAACGGCGGTGTATGCGGGCCGATGATGAAACCGGCGACGATGTAGCCAAGCACTACCGGTTGCTTGAAACGGTGGAACAACACGGTCACCACGCCTGCGACCAACATGATCACTGCCAGGTCCTGAATAAAACTGATGGCATGCATGGCGTGGGCTCCTTGAATGACAAGGCTCGCGGGCAGACGTCAGAAAAGTCTGGGCGAGCTAGGTAAAAATCCGCTTTTGGTGTGGGAATTGCCCTTGAGGCGGGCTTTTGCAGGGTAACACCGCGACTTCCGCCTGGAAGGCGGTGCAATATATGGAAACAGATCGATTCCGGCGTGACGGCGGCCAGTCGCCCGGCGTCCCGATAACGGTGCTTTTGAAAAGCGACCAGGCACCCGCAGAGGTGCTTTCAGCAACCAGCCTTGATCCGTGAGAACGTTATGGAACCCGGAAACGCCCAGCTGTCGATGACGGTACTGATGACCCCCGACATGGCCAACTTCTCTGGCAATGTCCACGGCGGCACCCTGCTCAAATACCTCGACGAAGTGGCCTACGCCTGCGCGAGCCGCTATGCCGGCCGCTACGTGGTGACCCTGTCGGTGGACCAGGTGATTTTCCGCGAGCCGATTCATGTCGGCGAACTGGTGACTTTCCTCGCCTCGGTCAACTACACCGGCAACACCTCGATGGAAGTCGGCATCAAAGTCGTCACCGAGAACATCCGCGAACGCTCGGTGCGCCACACCAACAGCTGCTTCTTCACCATGGTTGCGGTGGATGACCAGCGCAAGCCGGCCGCCGTGCCGCCGCTGCAACCGCAGAACAGTGAAGACAAGCGTCGTTATATGCAGGCGCAACAGCGTCGGCAGATTCGCCAGGAGCTGGAGAAGCGCTATCAGGAGATCAAGGGCGACGCCTGAGATCAAAAGCAAAAGATCGCAGCCTTCGGCAGCTCCTACAGGGTTTTGCGTTCCCATGTG
>NZ_JBSVXS010000037.1:0-46316 GCF_054070155.1 Pseudomonas sp. SDT291_1_S447 | reverse complement strand
AGTCACCTCATCTTTGGCTGACACTCCGCTATCGCGAGCAGGCTCACTCCTACAGGGTTTCAGGTGTTCATAGTATCTGGCTGCACTTTGCCACCGCCTTCCGACGCTCGCGAACCCCACGCACCACCAGATACAACAACGGCCCGATCGAAACGAAAACCGCCGTCAGCAACAAATACGGCAGCACCGACCAGACCGACTGCCCACGCGACCGCGCATCCTTGACCATCCAGATCCCGGCGAGTGTCGCCAACAGATACAGATCAATCACCACCTGCGCGGTGTCGGGCCGCGACATCAGGCTGATGCCAAAATCGATCAACGACTGTTCGGCTTGGAGCATCACCGAAACGGTGTAACCGCTAAACGCGAGCAAAGCCGTGAGGGGCAGGGCGATCGACATCATGCATTCCTTCCGTGGTGTGATGAGAGAGTCGCCAGACTAACGTCACCGCGCAAAATTGGCCATTGACTTGCCACCAGCCTGCAGGCTAATTTCCAGCCCATGACTTCGACTGTATCGCGCTGCCAGCCAATGATTATTACCGCCATTCCTTATTTGGCGGGCTAGCTCACGACTGCAGCACCCAACCCGCCCTAGAGGCGGGTTTTTACTTTCTGTCTCCGGGGTTTTGAAAAATGTCAGGAGACGACCATGCCGCACAGCCCCGATCAGCAAACCCTGCTTGAGCACTACGTGAAAAAGATCCTCGCCGCGCCGGTGTACGACCTCGCGGTGCGCACGCCTTTGCAAGCGGCGCCGGCGCTGTCGGAGGCGCTGGGCAACCGGATTCTGCTCAAGCGTGAAGACCTGCAACCGACGTTCTCCTTCAAGATCCGTGGCGCCTACAACAAACTGGTGCAACTCAGTGACGAGCAAAAGGCGCGCGGTGTGATCACCGCATCGGCCGGCAATCACGCGCAAGGTGTGGCATTGGCAGCACGCGAGCTGGGGATTGTGGCCACCATCGTCATGCCAGCGACAACGCCGGAACTGAAAGTGCTGGGTGTGCGCAGTCGTGGCGCTGAAGCGCTGCTGCATGGCGAGAGTTTCCCGTTCGCACTGGCCCATGCGCTGCAACTGGCGGAACAGAGCGGACGCACCTTCGTTTCACCGTTCGACGACCCGGAAGTGATCGCCGGACAGGGCACCGTGGCGATGGAAATCCTTCGTCAGCATCAAGGTTCGCTGGATGCGATTTTTATCCCGGTAGGTGGCGGCGGTTTGATCGCCGGCATCGCGGCGTACGTCAAATACCTGCGGCCGGAAGTGCGGATCATCGGCGTCGAATCAGAACACTCCGCGTGCCTGAAGGCTGCGCTGGAAGCCGATCAGCGCGTCGTGCTGCCCAATGTCGGTACGTTCGCCGATGGTGTGGCGGTAGCGCAGATCGGCGCGTTCGGGTTTGAGGTTTGCCGCTTTTGCGTCGACGAGGTCATCACCGTCAGCAACGACGACCTCTGCGCGGCGATCAAGAACATTTACGACGATACTCGCTCGATCACCGAACCTTCCGGCGCCTTGGCCGTGGCCGGGATCAAGCAGTACGTAGCGCGAACCGGGGTGCGCGAGCAGACATTCGTGGCGATCGACTCGGGCGCCAATATCAACTTCGATAGCCTGCGCCATGTCGCCGAGCGCGCCGCAGTGTGCGGCGTCTCGGCATGATGAGGCCTACGGCAGCAAGGGGCGCAGGAAGCTGCGCTCGTAGCTGACGATAAACTTCTTCTCGACCAGGCTGGCGACCAGTGCGGTGCTTTCCTGATCGGTCAGCGCAACGTGCCGATAGCTTTCGTAATCCGTCAGCGACGGAAAACTGAACAGGCAATAAGCGATATTGCTCGCGCCTTCGGACGGCAAAAAGTAGCCGTGATGAGTGCCGCCCAAGCGCTCGACGATGCCGAGCCAGGCCTTCGCGTAGGCCTCGAACTCGGTCAGTTGGTAAGGGTCGATGACATATCTGACGTGGCAAGTAATCAAGCAGCGAACTCCTTGTTCGGGTTATTCCTGCAGGGCTGTACCGACTTTGTCCGACGCCGACCAGATGCGATAGCGCACTTCGACGTCCGACGGCGCGTACACCACGACCGGCAACTTGCTGTTGTACCGCAGCATGAAACCGTCACCGACGACCGGCACGAATGCGCGTTTCTTCTGGCTGCCGGGCGGGCAGGCCATCATCGTACTCATCGGCCCAATGACCTTTTCCAGTCGATAGAACGGATAACCCCAACCTTCAAGATTCTTTTCATCGAGAACACCGCCCAAACGCTGGCGATTGCAATCCACTTCAAGGGTTTTGCCGGCGAGAATTTCCACCTGGAAGTTCTCTTCCTGCTCTTGCTTGGGCAAGTGAATGACCTGGCGGGTGAACCCGGCTTCAGCCTTCGGGTACGGCGCGACGTCTTCAAGCTTGGCGGCGTGGGCGAGGGTGGACAGGCTGGCGATGAACAAGCCGGTGGTCGCGTAGACGCGTAAAGAACCCATGGAAGCCTCCGTGCGGGTGTAGGGTGGATGACGGGCATTCTTACCGTCATGGGCCGTGATTGCAAACCAGCGCCGAGTTGCAAATTGCAGTACCCGCCGAGGCCATTCTTGCAATTTGCAAGTAGCCAAATACTGGCACCGCCGCCAAGTGCTTGATTTCATGAGGGTGAAAATGAACCGATGAAAGGCACGATTTATGCGTCTTTTCAGTGCGGCGCACCGGCCTTGGGCGCCTACACTCCAATGGGCATTTCGCAGTACCACCGCTTGTCGCACCAGGGAAACAGCGGGGACACACCCGTGCAGGGGCAGCAACGGTCAGCGTGAATACTTGATTGGCATCTCACAGTAAGGAGAGGGTTTCGCCATGTTTCTGTCTGCCTTGGAACTACGCAATATCATTGAAAGCAGTTTTCTGCCGAAACGCTGCCAGTGCACGCTGTCGCCGGACTTGTCGATGACCGTCAAGGTTTTCGGCGATCACCAGACCGATCAGGTCGATCTGCTGGTCAGTGGCATCGACGCCAGCCACCTCAATGGCTGTCGTGAAATCAACGAACTGATCGCCGGGCTGCGCTCGGATCTGAACCAGCAAACTGTGCAACATCACTACAGCCCGCGCTCCAGAGTCGTCTAACGCACCGTTTCACCCAGTTCGACCGTCACGCGCCGGGCCTGCACAAAACCAAGGCCCAGCGCGAACTCGACCAGCACCGCGAGCAAAATCCCGGGGCCAGCATGGCCGTTCAGCCATTCCGCAAAACCCAGCACTGCCAAACCAAAACAACCGACGATAAACCCGTTGCTCAGCGCATTGCGCCCCAGCGACGGCGGCGCGTTGCGCACCAGATAAAACATCACGCCCAACGCCGCAAACAGCACCGCACTGCGCCGCGCGACAAACCCGGCAGCGTCGGAATACTCGATACTCCAGATCGCCAGCAGCCTCTCCGGGAAAACACCCCAGGCCAACGCCAGCAAAAAACACAACGAACACGTGAAGCCCGACAACGTGCGAAACGACAACTGCATGGCGAATCCTTGCGGCAGTGAGGAGGGCTCCGAGCATAACCGCCGAAACTCCCCACGCCTACCGCAAACCCGCAAATCAGACGTTTCTGTCAGTTCTGGAAGTTGCACGCGTCAGACAATTTCCGATAGCTGATTTCCTCAGGCTTACCGGCATTGTCGATGTACTTCATGTCGGCCGTGACCACCTTGCACAGTTGCGTTGGCGGCTCGGTCAACGACACCACTTTGGCCACATGCAGCGGCATGCCGTACTCATACGGCACGGCTTTGGAAGTGGCAGAGGTGTCATTGGCCTGGGCCAGCCCGGCGAACGCGGTGCAGGCGAGGGCGGCGGTGAGCAATAAAGGACGAATGTTCATGAAAGGACTCCCGAGTGGCGGTTCTAGCGTTCGGCGTGATTCAGCCGAACCTGCCGCACTGGGCAACAGCCAGAATGGCTGAGGGCGTGCGGTTCAGTAGAGTTTTTGACCACGGCGTTAAGGGATGGTTAACCGAGCTGAACGCCGGCTGTCAGGGAGTGAGGTGGTTTTCTTCGGGATGTTTGGCGAATTCCTACAAAGGCTGGTGCCTTGTCTGCTTTCGGCGGCTGGAGCGGGGCGGTTATTGTCGGTTGCCGCTGCAAAATCAGTGGTGCGGGTTTGGTCACCCGATAACTTCCCTTATTGCAGATGTGCCATCATTTGCGCTGCGGACATCTGTGTCCGTGCGGTGCATAGCTGTGGCGGCTGTGTGCAGGACGCCTTCGGGCGAGCTGAGTTGGGGTTGTTCTCGGTTGACCAAGCCTGCACACAGTCCGCCTCCCACTGTTTGGTCACAGTGCTGGCGGTTACTTTCGACCCAATGAGTAATCACCTATGCCGATAATCAAACTGCTACAAAACCGCTATCTCCCCCTCAGCAGCAACGTCACCGAAACCCCGACCCTGCTCATCGACACCCAAGCCAACCCGAAAGACATCCTCGAAGCCGCCGTCGAGCGCATCCGCGCCGCCGCCGACCTGCTCGAAACCCTGCATTGCCTGTGCTTCAAGCACGCCGACGTGCAGGACATTCCACACATTACCCATGCGCTTTACCTGCTGACGCAGGATGGCAATGATTTGCTGCAGGTGGCGCAGCAGCAGATGTTGAGTTGGAAGGCGCCGGTTTGATGAGCTAGTGAAAACGGCAGGGGTGAACAGCTGAATTTACGCGGGCTGATTCACTTGCTGCCGGTTAATGCAAGCGGGGTGTTGTGCGACTAACCGCTGGGGCTGCGGTCAATCTCCTAGTTTGTCAGGGAAAAATGAGAGGGGTGGGTGAGTGTCTTTCCACTGTTTTGCGAAAACTTTTGATTGCTCGATTTGCTCGGGTGTCATCTTCTCAGCAATTTTTTCTATCTTCCGGTCAACATAATCTTGAATGCCTCCGGCATCATTCAAGTCTTTCATTAGATAGAACATCGCATAGCCTTCGACTAGATTCAGTGGGTAGCCAATTTTATCTGGCGTATGCGAAATGTAAGCACCATAGTTGCTCATGGCATCTTGCTCGCCAGTTTCAGCTGCAATTTTTAGCCAATGATGGACAGTTTGCATGTCGCCGTCCCTGTAAAGAATTTCCAGATAGTTATTCATCGCTTTAGGGTATCCACCCTCTGACGAAAGCCTTAACCAATTTCGGACCGATTCGTCGCGTTTCCCAGGGATAAAAAAGAATCCCTTCCCCTGCCGCTCACTCACCGCCATCCAATACTGCGCAAGTGGGTAACCAGCGTTTGCTGACTTTTCAAGCCATTCGTCATTCAAAGTTATTTCATACATCAAGAATAGAGACTCAGCGTCACCGCTGTTCGCTTTTGCCAACGCTAGTTCTTTAGCATACGCAAACCACTGAGCAGGACTTTTGGAACTGGCAGGGCAGTTATCCATTATCGTGCACAAATCCGAATTTTTACGGCCTAGCTGAATCATCGCGTATATGGAACCATTCATCGCAGCCGTTTCATACCAGTGCTGTGCTTCGGGCGTCATGTATCGGTTTCGCTTTCTTAGCGCTTCGCCTAGGTAGTATTGCGATTCCACGTTTCCAGCTTGCGCTTCTTTTTCTAATACAGGAAAGGCTGCATCAAGCTTTAGCTGATTATATAAAATAATGCCTGCAGATACTTCGTGCGCTGGCTGCGACGCAAAAGTAATTGTGGCACTTGTTAAAAATGTCGCGATAATAAAATATCTAAATGGCCTCACTGGCGTTAATATCCTAGCTTGTCCGGAAAAAATGAGAGTGGCGGGTGAGTGGTTTTCCACTCTTTAGCTATTCTTTCTGAATCTTCAATCTGTGCTGGTGTCATTTTCTCGCGAATTTCTTCACCTTTTCGCTCAACATATCTTCCGATTCCGCCAGCATCACCTAGATCTTTAAGCAATGTAAAAAGCGCATAACCTTTAACTAGATCTAGGGGGTAGTCCAGTTTGTCTGGAGTGTGGGAAATATAGGCACCATAGCTGCTTACTGCCACTTGGTAACCACTGCGGGCTGCTAACTCAAGCCACTGGCGAATACTTGCTGTGTCGCCTTCTCTATGTAAAATTTCCAGGTAATCCATCATTGCTTTTGGATATCCGCCTTCCGACGAAAGCAAAAGCCATTTTTTTACAGATGCATCACGTTTTCCAGGAATCAAGAAGAAACCTTCGCCCTGACGTTCGCTGACCGCCATCCAGTACTGCGCGAGCGAGTATCCTGCGTTTGCGGATTTCTCTAACCACTCACGATTAAGAGTGATTTCATACATTAGATACAAGGATTCGGGATCGCCTTCCTGCGCCTTTGGTAGAACTAATCCTTTAGCTCGTGCAAACCATTCCGCTTGGGTTTTCTTGAATGGAGGGCAGTTGCCAATCTTCTGACAAAAGTCATTTTTGTGTCGGCCCAGTTGAATCATTGCATAGATATTGTCTTTTTCTGCTGCCTTTTCATACCAATGTTGCGCTTCGGGGGCCATGTAACGGCTTTTTTTACGAATGATTTCCGCCAAATAGTATTGAGAGTCCGAGTTTCCGTCGTTGCTTTCAATTTGGAGTTGTTGAGTCGCTGCGTTAATTTTGAGTTGGTTGTATAGAACTAATCCTGAAATTTTTTCAGGGGCGCTGTCTGCCGCCAGGCTTGGTTCTGCCCAAGAAAAAAGAGCAATTAATAAAGGCCAAGACAAAAATCTTGTCATTCTAGTTATCTGCCTAGCTTTTCGGGGAAGAAGGAGAGCGGTGGGTGAGTGGTTTTCCATTCCTCAGCGACAGCTTTTGAGTTCTCTAGCTGTTCAGGCGTCATTTTGCTCCCAATTTCTTCGAGAGTATCTTGAACGAAATCTTGAATCGCGCCTCCACCATCCAGCTCTTTCAGAAGGCTAATCAGTGCATAACCTTTAACAAGATCGAGGGGATAACCAACTTGGTCGGGTGCATGGGCAATGTAAGAGCCATAACTGCTAATTGCTTTTTGATCACCCGTTTCAGCTGCTGTTTGAAGCCAATGGCGCACCCCTTCAAGATCGCCTTTCTTATACAGGATCTCAATGTATTCCATCATTGCTTTTGGGTTGCCGCCTTCAGAGGAAGCTTTCAGCCATTTGCTGATGGCCTCATCACGTTTTCCAGGTATAAGAAAAAATCCCTCACCTTGTCGATCACCGACGGCCATCCAATATTGGGCGAGCGCATAACCTGCGTTTGCAGATTTTTCCAACCAAGTACGATCGAAAGTTATTTCATACATTAAATACGAAGACTCAGGGGTGTCTGTGCTTGATGCCATTTTTTTTGCCTGAATCAACCAATCGGCGCTTGATTTTTTACTCGCGGGACAATTGGTCATTTTTCTGCAGAGGTCATCGTTTTGGCGGCCTAGCTGAATCATGGCAAATATAGATCCATTATCCGCAGCGGTTTCGTACCATTGCTGCGATTCAGCAGTCATGTACCGGCTTCGCTTTCGAAGTGCCTCGGCAAAGTAATACTGTGAGTTCACATTTCCCGAGTCGGCCTCTTTTTTTAGTTCGCGAATCGCCAAGTCTAGTTTTAGCTGGTTGTATAACACCACTCCCAGGGTTGATTCTTTTGTTTGCGAATCTGCTGAGCTGTTTGCAGAAAGAGCGGCGATCAGCATTACTAAAATAATTCTAAATGCTCGCACTGCTATTAATAACCTAGCTTGTCAGGGTAAAACGAGAGAGGCGGGTGGTTGGCCTTCCACGTTTTTGCGAGCTCTTTTGCTTTTTCAATTTGCTCTTTTGACATGTTTTTTTCTATGTCAGGTAATGTGTCATTGACGTCTCGTATTACATTGCCTCCACCATTAAGTTCTAGCAGGTTTGAAAGTAAAGCATATGATTTTATTGGGTCGAATGCGAAACCGTATTTTGAGTTTTCTTCGCCTATGTAGGATGCATATCCAAATACACCTTCTACGTAGCTCGAGTCAGCTGCTTTTTCGTTCCAGTTTCTGAACGAGGCTAAATCATTTTTTTCGATCATGATTGCGGCTAACCCCATCATTGCAAGTGGATAACCATTTTCAGCGGACGCCTTCATCCATCGTTCGATAGCTTGGTTGCGTCTCGAGGGTAGTAAAAATGAACCACTCCCTTCTTGGTACTTCGTCGCCAGACGGAACTGCGCTAATGCGAATCCGTTCTCTGCTGACTTCTCTAACCAGTCATCGTTGCCTGTCATTTCATATAACAGGTACATTGATTCGCTATCTCCCTGCGTTGCGCGTTGAATTGCAAGGCTTTTAGCTTTAATTACCCAGCTGCTAGGAGAGTCTTCACCTGGTGGACAGTTTTTCATGGTTGAACACAAGTCGTCTTCAATTCTCCCAAGGCGAATCATAGAGTAGATATTCCCCTTTTTTGCGGAGCTTTCGTATGCTTTTTTAGCTTCCGGAGTCATGTGGCGGTTATTTTTTCTTAACGCTTCGCCCAGATAGTAGAGCGCCTCGTCATCTCCGCCGTCAGCGGCGGTTTTCAAAAAATCGATCGCAGAAATGGCTTTGTATTGATTGTAGAGTTCAATGCCCTGGATTTTTGCCTGAAACTGTTCGTGCGTAAGAGCAGATGATTCGGTTGCTATTATAGTTAACAATGTTAACGCCGCAGTCATTAGTTTTATTGGTGTCTTTGCTGAATTCATGGGTGGTTGTTTCTTCTCTGCGGAAGTAAGGGGGGCGGTTAGGCTTCGATTAAAATTCGGCGGTCCGCGCCTCCCTAAAGAAATACCAAAAAACCGGAGTCAGTCGCTAAGTTTTTCGGGGAAAAAAGAAATCGGTGGATGGGTGGCTTTCCACTCTTGCGCAACGATTTTTGACTGTTCAATTTGTTCTGGTGTCATTTTTTCAGCAATCTTTTAAATTTTACGGTCAACATAATCTTGCACTCCACCGCTGTCGCCGAGCTCCTTTAACAAAGAAAAAATAGCGTAGCCTTTAACTAGGGCCAGTGGGTAGCCAACTTTGTCGGGAGTATGTGAAATGTACGCTCCATAGTTGCTCAGAGCTGCTTGCTCGCCGGTTGCTGCGGCCACTTCAAGCCAGTGCCGAGTGCTCTCCATTTCTCCTTTTACATACAGTGTTTCTAGATATTCCATCATCGCTTTTGGGTTGCCACCCTCGGAAGAGAGAAGTAGCCATCTTCTTACTGACGCATCACGTCCTCCAGGAATGAAGAAGTAACCTTCACCTTGTCTTTCACTTACAGCCATCCAATATTGCGCGAGTGGATATCCTGCATTTGCAGATTTCTCTAGCCACTTATGATCCAAGGTGATTTCGTACATTAAATACAGAGATTCTGGATCGCCATCATTTGCCTTCGGCAAAGTGATTTTCTTGGCTTCCACGAACCACTCGGCTTGAGTTTTTTTAGACGGTGGGCAGTTTTCCATTATTGCGCAAAGATCGTTTTTTGCTCTGCCCAACTGAATCATTGCGTATATGGAGCCATTCATCGCCGCCGTTTCATACCAGTGCTGTGCTTCTGGCGTCATATATCGGTTGCGCTTTCTTAGCGCTTCGCCTAAGTAGTATTGCGACTCCACATTTCCAGATTGCGCTTCTTTTTCTAATGAGGGAAAGGCTGCGTCAAATTTTAACTGATTATATAACGCAATGCCTGCAGAAACTTCGCGCGCTGATTTTGACGCAAAAGCAGGCGTGGTACTTATTAAAAATGTTGCGACAAAGAAATAACTGAATAGCCTCACTGGCGTTAATATCCTAGCTTGTCAGGGAAGAGCGAGAGAGGCGGATGGTTGGCCTTCCACGTTTTTGCGAGTTCTTTTGCTTTCCCTATCTGCTCTTTTGACAGGTTTTTTTCCACTTCTGGCAAAACATCGTTAACATTGTTTATTACGTTTCCACCACCATCAAGCTCTAGTAGATTTGATAGTAGCGCATATGACGTTACTGGGTCTGAGGTGAATCCGTATTTTGGTTCAACTTCGCCTATATAAGACGCATAACCAAAAATTGCTGATACATAGCCTGAAGCTGCAGCTTTTTCAGTCCAAGTTCTAAACGATGAAAAGTCGGCTTTTTCAATCCTAGCAGCGGCAAATCCCATCATAGCTGGAGGATAGCCATTCTCTGCAGACGCTTTCATCCACTTTTCGATTTCATCTGATCTTCTGGAGGGCAGTAGGAATACTCCGCCACCTTCTTGATATTTAGTCGCTAAACGAAATTGCGCCAATGCGAAACCTTTTTCTGCAGATTTTTCTAACCATTCATCGTTCCCTGTTATTTCCCATAACAAGTACATAGACTCAGCATTTCCATGAGATGCCTGATCAGTCGCAAGCTTCTTAGCTTCATTTATCCAGCCTTCAGGCGATTGCTCAGAGGGGGAACAATTTTTCATAGTTACGCACAAGTCTTGATCCGCTCCTCCGAGCCGAATCATAGAATAAATATTGCCTTTTTTTGCTGACTCCTCGTAAGCTTTTTGTGCTTCCTGAGTCAAGTATCTGTTGTTTTTTCTTATTGATTCACCTAGATAATAGAGTGCCTCATCATCGCCACCATCAGCGGCGATCTTCAAAAACTCAATCGCAGAAGTGGCTTTGTATTGATTGTAGAGTTTTATCCCCTCGTTTTTTGATTTCTGTTGTTGGGTGGAGAACTCGGAATGTGCATGTTTGCTAGACAGTATGCATGCAAACGCCAAGCTTAGAGTCAAGATTTTGAGTGGCTCGAAGTAACTTTGTCCCGCAGTTGAGCTTGTTTTTAATTGTAGAGGCTGATGCAAGATTAAAAGCCTATTTTTTCAGGGAAGAAAGAAAGAGGCGGGTGAGTAGCCTTCCATTCAATCGCATATTTTTTTGCTTCCTCAATTTGAGCGGGCGTCATTTTCTCCGCTATTTGAGGTAACTTGCCATCGACATAAGCTTGAATGTTTCCACCGCCATCCAGTTCTTTAAGCAAGGATACGAGTGCGTAGCCTTTAACTAGATCTATGGTATAGCCAACCTTGTCGGGAGTATGGGATAGATACGCACCATAACTTGCAACGGCGGCTTGGTAGCCGGTTTTTGCCGCCACTTCCCACCAATATCGAACACTTTCTAAATCGTTTCGTTGGAAAAGGATCGATATATATTCAATCATCGCTGGGGGATAGCCACTTTCTGAGGCGGATTTTAGCAACTCCTCCTCAGCATTCTTCCTCTTCCAAGGAAGTAAAAATGTGCCTTCGCCCTCGGCATAACGATTGGCTAGTAACCACTGTGAAGGTGCATATCCAGCTGCCGCTGACTTTTCCAACCACGTTAACTCTGCAGTTGCGTTGTACAAAATCGCCATTGCTTCGGCATCTCCACTGATGGCGCGAGGAGTTGCGGTTTTTATCAATAGGTCTAACCATTCACTCGGTTTTTTGCTTCCTGGAGGACATTGATTGATGACGGAACAAGAATCTTCTGAAGTCGTTGCAAGTTTGAACATTGCATAGTAATCGCCCTGGGTGGCTGCCGCCTCATACCATTGAAGGGCTTCAGCATTAAGGACTGTTGTTTGTTGGCGGAGTTCTTCGGCTAAATAGAACTGTGCTTCAGTATCTCCAGCCTCTGCCGCAATGCGTAGTTCACGCTCGGCTTTTTTATGTTGATTGAATAGCTTGATTCCTTGCAGTTTGGCTACCTGTTGTTGTGTGCTCAACTGCACCGACGCGTAACTAGGAAATATGAACGAAGTAAAAAATATGAAATAACCAATACACAATATTCTTGTAAGGCGCGTTCCTTTTGCAGAATAAAAATGTTTTGTCAAAATCCATATTTTCCGGGGTAAAAGGATAGGGGAGGATGCGTATTTTTCCACTGCTGTGCAAATACCCTGGCTTCTGCTATCTGCTCAGCACTCATTTTTTCAGAAATTTCTGGCAGAACTTCATCCACGTAAGGCTGTATATTCCCACCACCATCAAGTTCCTTCAGTAATGATGTCAGTGCGTAACCTTTTACTAGGTCAAGCGGAAAATCATATAGGGAAGGGGCATGAGCAAGATAGGCCCCGTAGCTGCTGACGCCAGACTCGTACCCCGTTTTTGCCGCCTCTTCGATCCAATGCCGGGCTACCCCGATATCGCCACCGTTTTCATAAAGAAATGCGGAGTATTCAAGCATTCCTGCGGGGAAACCATTTTCAGCTGACGCTTTTAACCAACGTCCGACTTCTTCAGTTCGTTTCCAAGGCAGAAAAAATTTTTCACCTTCTTTGTAGCGATTTGCCAAAAGCCACTGGCCTCTGGGGAAGTTAGCTGCTGCGGATTTTTCCAGCCACTCTAATTGCCCAGACGACAGATATTTAATGTACATTGCTTCGCCATCACCATTATCTGCTTTTTGTTCACTTTCTTTGTTTAATAACTCCAGCCAGTCGGTGCGTTTTTTCGTGCCCTCAGGGCAATTGTTCATGACCTCGCATAAGTCATTATTTGATGTCGCGAGTCGTAACATTGCGTACAAATCGCCTTGCAAAGCTGCGGCTTCATACCATTTTTGAGCCTCGGCAGTAATGTATTGTTTTTGCTGTCGAAGCTCCTCTCCCAAATAATATTGCGACTCGGCATCACCCGCTTCCGCAGCAATTTTTAATTCTGCAGCCGCAGGTTTGTATTGGTTGTAGAGTACCAAGCCTCTCTCTTTTGCTTCTTTTTGTGATGAGGAAAGATCGGCATACGCTTGGCTGCACAAAGTTATGGCAAGTAATCCTGCGAACCATTTGGATCTGATTAGCATAAATAATCTTCTGTTTAGTGTTTTGGATTAACGTAAGTTGCTTGGCCGCTCGGCAAGAATGTATTGCCATAGTATCTTGTTCGTTTGCAATATCCATCCAGGCGTCCGCCAAGGATCTCAACGTGTTTTTTATATCGGCTGCGCATTCTGTCGTTTTCAACGCTAACTAGTCTTAAGACCGCTTCAGACATGAAATTGTCCATTCCCAGTCTGTTTTCACAATAAGTTTGCTCTGCGGCGCTGGCGGCTTTTGTCCCAAAGCGATTCATGCTCATGCACGCCTCTTCAAACTGTGCTTGTGCAAGAGGGACTGTTCCTTGTGATTCTGCTTGGCGAACAATCAGTCCAAGTATACGTTCTATAGCTTGTTGTTGAAGTAGTTGACACTGGTCTTTTGAGTATGTTTTTGTTTTTGCGCCGCTTCCGCCGTATTCCTCTATCTTAAATTCTTCAGCAGCGGAAATTAGTGTCATGAACATAGGGCCAAGCGCACCAGGGGTTGCTGCTAAGATCCATTGGTCCAGCTCAGTTTGATTACGATAGTTCATAATCGTATGAGCGATCGTCGCCCCTTTACCTCCGCCAGTTAACGCCTCATACAACGACATTACGATATCAACACCTTGCATGTAAAACATTGCGACTTCAAAGCCATTAGCACCTAGGAAGTTCAGTTTGTCGATGTACTTGGCAGCTTCATCCGTAACAAAAATCAGCGATTTATCCTGATTTTTGTGCATCTCACGGCGCAGGATATTAATTAGGTCAGTGACACCGTCATAACCGACTTCGAACTGGAATTCGCCGCCGGCTCCGGCACCGACAATGACGGATGCCTTGAACCGCATGATGAAGCGACCTTCGTGCAAGGAAATACCGATGTCTGCTGATGCACCGAGGCCGTATGCGGCGGTGAAACCGGCGGTCAGTCGCGCCAGACTCGACCATTGGCTGGCTTTGGTACTGTTGACGCTATTGGCCATTCCTGGTGAAGGCGCGGTGCGCAATGCTGCGATTTCTTTTGGCGGCGCCCAGTTTAAGGCGCCTGTGAGTAGAATCCCTGCCTGCACTCCCGCAAAGAGGTTGAACTGGGCTTTGGCTCCGTCCTCTACTCGAACTTTTGCTGCGTTACCTTCCAGCACCGGTTCGCTTCTCGCGGTTGCAGCGGTTGCATGTGTCGTACCCGGTCGTTCTGCGTCGGTGATTCCCGGTAGGTTCAGGCCGCCTTGTACGTTTGCACGTCCCAACTGCACGCTGGAGGAAAGGAGGAGGGTGGCGCCGGTGTATCCCCAGGCTCTAGCGCCCAGGTGGATCGAGAACCGACCTAGATTCAGGTTTTTGCGGTTTTTCTCATAGTCGAGGTAAGGGATCAGGATGTCTTGTGCCTGATCTCTGCCCGGAAGATCCATTTTCATCAATTCAACTTCGCCACGGGCGAGGTCAATGCCCAGACTCACTTCAGCCTTCGCGGAGGCTTTGAAGTTATCCGCCACACTGAATGTCGGGCCGGTTATTTTGGCGCCGGTGTGGATTGATGGCTGTGGCGGTGTGAGGCAACGCACGAGTTGAGCTTGAGGGCTATTGTCGAACAGGCGCAAGGAGCTTCTGACTTCTTCCTTGAACAGCAACTGACGAAGACGAAGTCCCCAATCCTTGCGGGCTCCGGCATCCTCAAAGGTTTCGACCTTGTAGTTCTTCGATTTCAGGTAAGAGTGGAACATTTCCACATCAAACCAGCCTTTCTCATCAAACCAGTCACTCTGTTGATCTTTGATGGCGAGTGCACCTTCAAGCCGCAGCCACTCATGGAAAGGATTGTCGTCAGTGTCCGACGTTGCTTTCCCGGTGCTGTTCCCCGGAAGTTTCTGCAAGTCTTTGCTTGCCTTGGCGCCGATTTCACTCGCGTCCTTTTTCAATACCTTTGTGATGCCCTCGAGATTGAGTAGGCTCAGGTGTTTGACAGGACTGTTGGGGCTATTTAAAAGTGCTACTTCGCGCAAAGGAAAGCCTGCTTTGACCAAGCGTTCTTCCGGTTTCGGCTGAAATTGCTCGGGTTCCCACAGCAGATGTCGCAGCGGCAGGGCTGCGGCCACTGCAGCCTCTGCGTCATCGCGAAGTTGCAGGCGATCTTGCTGAATGCGCTGCCATTCTGCCCGTTCCGCCTCCACGATACCTGCAGGTGCCGCGACGTTTTGCCCGCTGGCGTCAATCCAGGCTTTATATTTCGTGCGGATCTGCTCCGTGAGCTTGATCTGCCGCTGCTCCATCTCGAGATATGCCTTGAATTTCTCGATACCTGCGCTGATGTCGCCAGTGTCAGGAATAAGCGCAAATTCCGGTAGGGCCAGCCCATAGTCGGCAACTTTCAAAATCGCATCGATATAAGCAGCAAAGTCTTTTTCGACTTTTTCGCGCTCGTTGGCGACTTCCTTTAAATAACCACACATCCGGGCTTTGCCATCGATGACGCAGTTTGTGGCGTCCAGATAGGCCTTTTTGTTTTTCTGAAAGTCTGCCTCTTTCAGAGTCGTCAACTTGCCACTCTTGGTGAGCGCAGCGCGGGCCTTCAAGTAAGTCTGCACGCGATTTCTTGCTTCGATCGCCCCTGGGGAAAACAGGTTGCCGCTTTCGTAGGTGTAGCCAGCAATTTTTGCCTGTGCGACCGCAACAGCTTTCAGCTTTTTCCATTCGTTGTAGAGGCGCTGCAGTTTCTGCCCATCAGAGTTGGCTTCAAGCAGGCTCGCTTGCTGTTGATTGGCAAGCTCCCGATTGCGAGCGTATTCGCTTTGGTCCGGCAGTTTGTCCAGCGCTGCGGAGTTTCGAGCCTCTCGGCTGACAGCCTTCAATCGCATAGCCATGGAGGGCTGCGCGATATCGGGTTCCTGAGCCTCGATTTCGAGCATTCGGCTTTTTTGCTCGCCTTGCAGGAAATTACTCAGCTTCGGCTCCAGGAAGTATTCCAGAAGCCCTGCGGTGTTCATCCCCTTGAGTCGTTCTTCTGGAGACTTACTGGCGCTGATATGTTGCTCGAGTTCATTCATCGCCTCTTTGATCGAGCTGGCCGCACGTTTAGGCAACAGGTAAAACATTTTTTCTTTGGTGGCGTAGATCACTTCGCCATATTCCGTCGAGCAGGCCGTCTTTACCTGGTCGAACGCGTTGGAACAACTGTCATGCGCTTCAGGCTGGGGATCAAGTTCCAGGGCAGGCTTGCTCTCGACCGGTACCGCTGAAGTCGATGGGTTCGCAGCTGGTTTGTTGAAATCTACCTTGGGTGCTTCCGAGATATCAGTTTCCATTTCGCTTCCATTCATTCTTTACGGACGGGTCATCAAGCAGCGCTGGTAGTCAGTTGCTGCAACTGTTGCACTTTGATGAACGACTCTTCCCTGGATTGCAGGATGGCCATTGCCTGAGGCTGCGTCTCGAGCAGCGGGCCGTTGGTGATTTGGCCCAGTTTCAGTAAATGACGACCTTCGTAAATGTTGTGGGCAACCAGCACGTTCAGGTTTTCCACGAGGTTGGGCAGTTGTTCGTCGGTGGGTTCACCGTAGGCAGCGTATTGCTCGTCTGCCCAATAAACCCAACCCAGATGCTCCTGAACCTTTGGCGCTGTTGGCGGCAGGTTGAACGCTGAGACGTCGCCCAGCCATTCAAGTTCCGAAACGGGGCGCCAGCTGAGCCAGCGACCGCGATTACGCCCGAAGTGGACCGGTGCCGGGCTGTAAACGTGTTGCCAAGGGCCGAAAAGTTGATGCGAACTTTCACCAGCGGTGTAGGCCAGCGCGGCCCACAGGCTTGGCTTGTGATAGCTCAACAGGCTTTGGCCACCTGAGCCATCGTTGGCACGCAGGAGCCAGCGGGCATGTGCCAGTGCCTTGGCTGGATCTGTTGTGGAGAGGGCAATGCCGGAGAAATTTTCTTCGCAGAGCTTTGCCGCTTCGGCTGCGAGTCGACTGCCCCACGGGGCGACCAGCCAGAGAGGACCGTCAGCGGCAATTTCAGCGAAGTCGGTGTTGAGAAACAGACCTTGGGTGTCTACGGGCTCGCCGACACGGTACAGGCGGCTCATGGCTTCCGGCTGACGGACGCGATCAATGATGAAACACAGGGTCAGGTCGGAGCTTTCTCTCGGCAATTCCTCGAACCCATGGCGTGGCGCTTCGAGGAGGGCGGTCAGCGCTTTTACATGCATGTGCAATCCTTACGGCTGCAGGCGCCGTTGCTTTGTTTTCCGCACAACGGCGTGATACCTGACTCGTTCAGACGCTTTGGAAGCGGGATGAGTACTTTTCCGGCCTTATCCGCATCCGCCACTTTCATCGGTCCCGGCAGCAATGGTGCCGCAGGCGTCCCGACCCCAGGCGAGCCGCCAGTGTTGACCTTCACCTCGGCCCCGCTGATGGTCACGCCACCCGCATCAACCTTGACGAAACTCCCGCCAGCCTTGGCCGTAAGTTCCATGGCGCCTTCGACCACAACCTTCTGGCCGGCGTAGTAATGGATTTCTGACCCGGCCTCAACAAACTGCGCAGTCCCCACTTTCAGGTGCTGGGTGACACCCACGGTCAGGTGATCATCCGCACGCATCTCGCTGATTCGATCCAGATGCGTAATCCGGTGCTCTTCAACCTTGAACTCACTCAGCGTGTTGGCTTCAACGGTGTCGTGCCGTTCGTTGCCGACGCGGATTTTCTGGTCGTGCTCGATGTTTTCGTCCCAGTCGCGTTGGGCGTGGATGTAGATCTGCTCGGCGCCTTTCTTGTCTTCGATGCGGAACTCGTTGTAGCCCTTGCCACCCGGTGAACTCAGGGTCTTGAACGTGCTGCGGGTCTTGTTTGCCGGTAGGTCGTAGGGGACGACGTTTTCCTTGTGGTACAGGCAACCGGTGACCAGTGGCTGGTCGGGATCGCCTTCGAGGAAGGTGACGAGGACTTCCATGCCGATGCGCGGGATGGCGATGCCGCCGTACGCTGCGCCGGCCCAGCCGCTGGCGACGCGCATCCAGCAGGTGGTTTTGTCGTTGGACTGGCCGTCGCGGTCCCAGTGGAATTGCACTTTGATCCGGCCGTACTGGTCGCAGTGGATTTCTTCACCTGCCGGGCCGGTGACGACGGCGGTCTGGCTGCCGAGGACTTTTGGTTTCGGGTGTTCGAGGGCAGGGCGGTAGTGCGCATCCCATGGGGTGGCGAGGAAGCTGTTGCGGTAGCCCTGGTGGAAATCGCTTTTGTGGTCGGTGACGTCGCTGGTGACGTTTTCGCCGAGTACTTGCGGCTGTTTGCCTTCGTGGAAGACTTCCAGCAGCAGCCAGAGGTCGTTCCATTCGGCGCGCGGGTGTTCGGCCAGCGTCAGGAAATGGCCGCTGGTGAGGGTCGGCTCGTCGCCTTTGCCTTCGGCGAGTTTGTAGTCGCTGCGATGGCGTTCGAGGGCGCGGGTGGAAAGGAACTTGCCGCGCTCGCGGGTGGTGAAGCGGCCGGGGTAGTCGTAGTCCTCGAGGTCCGGGGCGAACTCGGTTTTGACCGCGCCTTCGGGGAGGATCTTCGGTTTTTCGAAGTCGTAATCGCGGCGGCTGACGCGGGTGGTGCGGGTTTCCAGACGCAGGTTGAAGCGTTTGATCACCGGTTTGTCGGCGGCCATGCCGGAGTCTTGCTGGTAGCTCACGGCTTTGAGTTTGCGGAACACGGTCTGGTCGTCGCCGAACACCAGTTTGTGGCCGCTGCTGCTGTGCTGGAAATGGAAGTGAATGCCTTCCTCTTCGCACAGGCGCTGGATGAAGTGCAGGTCGGATTCGTCGTACTGCACGCAGTACTCGCGTTCCGGGTATTCGGCGTTGAGCTGGAAGCTGTAGGCGTCGGCAAGAATGCCGCGATCTTCCAGCACCTGAGCGATGATTTTCGGCACGGTCAGTTGCTGGAAAATCTGCTGATCGTGGTTGTGCCGCAGGTAGGCCAGTTGTGGCACCAGGCTGAGGCTGTAACGGGTCAGGGTCTTGCCGGAGTCGCCTTGCTCGATGCGATAGACCAGACCGTGGATCTTGCCTTCGCCGGTCGGGCCGAAAGTCAGGACGCCGGGCTTGTGCAGCAGCTCTTCGAGTTTGAGGTCGGGGCGGGCGCTGACGAGTTCGAGGTCGAAACGGAACGGTTCGTTGAGGGCTTCGCGACCAGTGAAGCTGAGGACTTGCAGGTCGGCGTTGGCGCCTTCAAGCGTGAGGGTAATGTGGGTTGCGTTGGCGTCCAGCATGCCTTGAATTCCGTCCGTTGAATAAGCAGGTGACGGATGATGGAGGATTAAGCGGCCTCGTTCAAGGCACAAAAGCCGTAGGTCTGGCAGGTTTGCGGTATAGGGAAAACCCTTAGGTGAGGTGTTTCGCCCAATGAAACCGGGCGTTTGCTGCGAATTGGCGTTGATTGCCGGCAACTTTTCCCACGATCCCGGGTTGAAGAATCCTCAGTCAGATTCAGACTAAAGTCGCCTGTAGCACGTCAAAGCCATCTGCCATCATTGCCGCTCACCCCTGCGTGTTCACTTTCTCCTGGTTCAATCTGACCCGGGACGGGAGCTATTTTTCTGGCTTGTTGCGCGCTTGCGCAAACGCTGCATTGTTGGAGTTTTTCATGCGTCCCCCATTTCCCCTCATCACCCCGCGCCAGTCGTTTGGCTTCGGAGCCTTTGTGCTGTGCGCAGGTTTTACCGCACAGGTTCAGGCCAGCGGATTTTTTGAAGACACCACGGCGAAAATCGAGTCGCGCACGGTGTACTTCAACCGCGATTTCCGTGATGGGAGCACCTCGAACGCTCAGGGCGCTTCCAAGCGTGAAGAGTCGGCACAGGGCTTTATTCTCAACCTGCAATCGGGCTACACCGAAGGTACCGTGGGTTTCGGTCTCGATGCGCTGGGCATGCTCGGCTTTCAACTCGATTCCAGTCCGGACCGCAGCAACAGCGGCTTGCTGCCTTCCAGCGGCAACGATCCACGCGGATCGAAAGGCCAATACGCGAAAATGGGCCTGACCGCCAAGGTCAAGATTTCGGACACGGTGCTCAAGTATGGCGCGCTGCTGCCGGATCTGCCGTTGCTGAAATACAACGACGGCCGTTTGTTGCCGACGATGTTCAACGGCGCCATGTTGACCTCTAAAGAGGTGAAAGACCTGACCTTCATGGCCGCGCGCCTGGACAAGTACACCGCGCGGGATTCCACCGATTCGCAAGACATCCGCGTGCACTGCAAGAACAAGCGCTACGCCTGCAACACCACCGCCGACCATTTCGACATGTACGGCTTCGACTACAAGATCAATGATCGTCTGACTGCGCAGTATCACTACGCTGAACTGGAAGACATTTATCGTCAGCACTTTGTCGGGCTGCTGGGTAATCAACCGTTAGCTGGCGGTGTACTTAAAGCGGATCTGCGTGTGCTGAAAAGTGCCGACAGCGGCGATGCCAAGGCCGGTTCCATCGATAACCGTGCGTTGAGCGGCATGTTGTCCTATGCGCACAGCGGCCACACGTTCAGTGCCGGTTGGCAGCGCATGAACGGCGACAACTCGATGCCGTATCTCGATGGTAGCAATCCGTATCTGGTCAACTACGTGCAGGTCAACGACTTCGCCGCCGCGCAGGAACGCTCGTGGCAGTTGCGTTATGACTATGACTTCAAGGCCATTGGCATTAATGGTTTGAGCTTCCTGACCCGTTATGTGAACGGTGATCACATCAAGGTGTTGGGCAGTGATCAGGAAGGGAAAGAGTGGGAACGCGACAGCGAGTTGAAGTATGTGATTCAGACGGGCACGTTCAAGGATGTGAGTTTGCGATTGAGGAATGCTACGTATCGGACCAACTATGAGAAGTTTGCCCGGGATGTGGATGAGACACGGTTGATTGTGAGTTATAGCTTTTCGGTGTTGTAGGTCTTGGATGTGTAGTGCTTGATCGGGCGCTATCGCGAGCAGGCTCACTCCTACAGGGGATCTTCAGTGGACGCGGATATCGTGTTCGACATTGATCCATTGTAGGAGTGAGCCTGCTCGCGATGAGGCCTTTGAAGTCACCGTTACAACCAATGCCAGAACCGGCTCCAGAACCCCCGATTCAAATCCTCTTTGCACCCGGCATATTGCCGCGCATACACATCCGAACGATTTTGCACTTTGCGCGCCGTTGGCATCAGCCAGGCTTTGCTCGCGTAAGTCTTGTTGCGGAAGCCGCCCCAGCCTTCGTGGTAGTTGAGGTACTGGTTATAGGCGTCGTACTTGTAGACGCCGTTGATCGAATAGGTTTTGTCCATGTACCAGCCGACAAAGTCGATGGCGTCGTCGAAGTCTTCGCGATCGGCGCCGCTGCGGCCGGTGCTTTTCTGGTAATCGGCCCAGACTTCATCTTTGGCTTGCGCATAACCCGAGGCGGTCGAGACGCGGCCCCACGGGATCACCCAGAGCAAGTATTTGCGCGGAGTCTTGGCGTCGTAGCGGTAGCCGGATTCCTGATACATGATCGCGAAGGGCACCTGAATCGGCACGCCCCAGCGTTTTTGCGTGACTTGCGCAGCGTCGTACCAGTCGCTTTTTTCGCGGAAGATTTCGCAGATGTCTTCCGGCGAACGGGGCGGCGAGGTGCCGCACCCGCTCAGTAGCGTTGCCAGTGTCAGTAGTCCAAGCGTCTGCCTGTAATTCAAAAGCCGTTATCCCGTCGTGCGCAAAAAGGCCGACAGTCTACGCGTTCAACTCAATTGGTGACGATAGGGCAGATCCGGACCGGTCTTGCTGCAGGTCAGCGCGGCGGCTTTTACGGCGAACCTGAGCATGGCGTCGATCTGCTCGCGAGCGAGTTTCTGCACGCCTTCGACCGAATCCAGACCGTGCTCGGTCAGCCAGGTGATCAGTGCGGCTTGGAAGGTGTCGCCGGCGCCAACGGTGTCGGCGATCTTTATCGAGGCTGCCGGGACTGACCAGGTGCCGTGTTGGCGGCTGAACACAGTAGCGCCATCGCCGCCCCGGGTGAGGAAGACGACCTGGCAGCGGTGTTCGAGCCAGCCTTCGATCACCCGTTGCGGATCCTGTTCGGGGTAGAGCAGGCTCAAGTCTTCGTCGCTGACCTTGATCAGATCGGCCAGCGGCACCAGCGTCGCGATGCGTTCACGCCACAGGTCGATGTTCGGCTCTGGATTGAGGCGTACGTTCGGGTCGAGCGTGATCAGGCGTTTGCCGCTCTCGCGTTGTACCAGCGTCAGCAAGGTGTCACCGATCGGCTGCACCACCAGCGAGAACGAGCCAATGTGCAAGCCGCGCACCTCAGGACCCAGCGCTGGCAGATGCGCAAGACCCAGTTGCCGATCGGCGCAGCCTTCACCGCGAAAGCTGTAATGCGGCGAGCCATTGGCGCCGACGGCAACCATGGCCAATGTGGTCGGCGCGGCGAAGTCCACCAGATAGTCCGGGCGCACACCTTCATCCTGCAGCACTTGCTGCAAACGACGGCCGAGGTAGTCAGTGGACAGTCCGCCAAACAAGGCCGAGTCCACGCCCAGACGGCGCAAACCGACGGCGACGTTGAACGGCGAACCGCCGGCAATCGCCTTGAAATTCACTTTCGAGGCCAGACCGCTGGCGTCGTCTTCACTGAAAAAATCAAACAGGGCTTCGCCACACACCAAATACATAATTGTTTGCTCTTTATAGGGTTGCGACATGCTGTTGATAGCGTTCATAGGCCTGCTGGAACGCCGCGACGTTGGCGGCAATCGGCAGGGTTTCACTGCTTGAATCGAGTTTTACGCAGCGCTGACACAGGTCGGCGAGGGTGTTTTCGTGGCCGTTTGACCAGGATTTGCACCACGCCGCTTGAATCGCGGCGCCGAGGGCGGCGGCTTCACTTTGTTCGGTGCAGATCACCGGGGTGTTCATGATGTCGGCGACGATCTGCCGCCACACCGCGCTTTTCGAACCGCCGCCGATCAGGCAAATGCTGCGGCTTTGTAAACCATTCTGGCGGAGCAAATCCAGCCCGTAGCGCAAACCGAATGTGGTGCCTTCGACGGCAGCGCGGCAGAGGTTGGCCTGGGTCAGGTTGTCCAGCGTCAAGCCGTGCAGGCTGCCGGTGGCGTGGGGCAGGGCGGGAACCCGTTCACCGTTGAGGAATGGCAGCATGCTCACGCCTTCGGCACCGATGGGTGATTGCGCGACGAGGTGGTTGAATTGCTCCAGGTCCAGATTGAACAGCTCGCGAATTGCGCCGGTGGCGTTGGTCAGGTTCATGGTGCAGATCAGCGGCAACCATCCGCCGCTGGACGAGCAGAAGGTCGCGACCGAGGCGTCCGAGCTGACTTTCGGTACCTCGGAATAGGCGTACACCGTGCCGGAAGAGCCGAGGCTCATGGTGATCGCGCCGGGCTGAATATTGCCGGTGCCGATGGCGCCCATCATGTTGTCGCCGCCGCCGCTGGAGACCAGCGCATTGGGGTTGATGCCGAGGTGTTCGGCAATCGCCGGGAGGATGGTGCCGACAGATTGATGTGCATCGATCAGCTCAGGCAGTGCAGCTTGCAGGCGTCCGCTGGCGTCGATGTCGCGCAGCAGTTGCAAGTCCCATTGGCGGCTGCGCACGTTGAAATAGCCGGTGCCGGAGGCGTCGCCGTATTCGCTGCAGGCGCGGCCGGTGAGCCAGAAGTTCAGGTAGTCGTGGGGCAGCAGAATGCGCGCGATGCGTGAGAACACCACGGGATGTTGTTCTTTGGTCCAGAGCAGTTTCGATACGGTGTAGCCCGGCGCGATGACCACGCCGAGGCGTTCCAGCGAACCTTTTTCACCGCCCAGATGCACCAGCAGACGGTCATTTTCGGCGCTGGTTTCGGTGTCGCACCAGAGCTTGGCCGGGCGCAGCACTTCGCCTTGATCATCGAGCAGGACCAGACCGTGTTGCTGGCCGGAGACGCCGATGCCGAGGATCGACTGGCCGTCGACATTTGCCGCCAGTAATGCGTGGCGGGTGGCGAGGGTAAAGGCTTCCAGCCACTGTTGGGTGTCTTGTTCGCGGCGGCCGTTGGCGCCGCTGATCATTGTGTGCGCGGCGGCGCCTTGGCCGAGGACTTGACCGCTGATGGCGTCGAGGATGATGGCTTTGGTGCCTTGGGTGCCGCAGTCGATGCCTAGGAACAGTTGTTGTGTTGTCATGTGTGAACCACTCGGGTGTGGTGAAGATCAAGAGCTTACCCCCTCACCCCAGCCCTCTCCCCCAAGGGGGCGAGGGGGAAGGGAGCCGATCGGGGGCTGTTCAAAACCAGAGTTCGACTCCGGATATCTCAATCAGGAGCTGTTCAAAACCTGAGTTCGACCCCGGTTCTCTCAAACCGGGGCTGTGCAAAAGCTGAGTTCGACTGCGGTTCTCTCAAACCGGAGCTGTTCAAAACCTGAGTTCCACTCCGGACTTTCAGGTCGATGTAAGGTGCACAAACCACTCGGTCAGTCCCCTCTCCCTTTGGGAGAGGGTTAGGGTGAGGGGCTTTTCAGGCGAGTATCCGTTCCAGAGTCCGCGTCACACCCTCTTCACGCAAGCTATTGCAGCACCACTCAAACGCCGCGACAAACTCCGCCGAACGCGGAATCGCCGTGCCGAAAACCTCCTCAACCGCCAACAACCGCTGCGTCATTAAAGCATCGTCCGCCACCAACGCCTGACAAAACGCCGCGCGCGGATCCGGGATCGAATAGGTATCACCATTCTCATCCACACCCTTCAAATACAACGCCCAAGCCGCCACCACCAACGCCGCGCGCTTGGTCTCCTGCCCATCAGCAATCAACCGGTTGATCGTCGGAATGGTGAACTTGGGAAACTTCGACGAGCCGTCCGAACACACCCGCTCCAGTTGATCGGCAATCGCCTGATTGGAGAAGCGCGCCACCAGCGTGTTCTTATAGTCCGTCAGGTCAATGCCCGGCACCGGCGCCAGTTGCGGCGTCACGTCGAGATCCATATAGGCGCGCATATAACGCACGAACAGCGGGTCGTTCATGGTTTCGTGTACAAACCGATAGCCCTTCAAAAACCCCAGATAGGTCAGCGCCAGGTGGCTGCCGTTGAGCAGTTTGATCTTCATTTCTTCATAGGGCGAAACATCGTCGGTGAACTGCACGCCAACCTTCTCCCAAGCAGGGCGACCGTTGACGAATTTGTCTTCCAGCACCCACTGCACGAACGGCTCGCAGACCACCGGCCAGGCATCGTCGACGCCGTGTTTGTCGGCCAGTTGCAGGCGATGCGCGGTGCTGGTCATCGGCGTGATGCGATCGACCATGGCGTTGGGAAAACTGACGTTGGCGTCGATCCAGCTGCACAGATTGCTGTTACGCAGAGTGGCAAATGCCAGCAGCGCCTTGCGGGTCACTGCGCCGTTGTGCGGCAGGTTATCGCATGACATCACGGTAAACGCCGGGACGCCCGCCGCCCGGCGTTTTTCCAGGGCGGCACACAAGAAGCCGAACACGGTTTTCGGCGCCTCGGGATGGGCCAGATCGTGTTGAATCTGCGGCAAGTGCGCCATGAATTCGCCGTTGCTGTCGTCGATGCAGTAACCGCCCTCGGTGATGGTCAGCGAGACGATGCGAATCTGTGGGTCGGCGAGTTTTTCGATCAACGCCTGAGCGCCGTCCTCGGCCAGCAGCATGTCGCGAATCGCACCGATCACGCGGACTTCAGTGTCGTCGCTGTCGCCGAGTTCGAACAGGGTGAACAGGTAATCCTGCTCCTTGAGGTCGTCGCGAGCACGGCGGTCTTCGGCGCGCAGGCCGACGCCGCAAATCGCCCAGTCGAGGGCTTCGCCGGTGTTCATCAAGGCATCGGTGTAATACGCCTGATGCGCGCGGTGAAAGCCGCCGACGCCGATGTGGGCGATGCCTTGGCGGGTGTCGCTGAGGCTATAGGCCGGCAGTTGTACTTCGCTTGCTAGACGATGGAGATTCTGTTGGTTGAGTTTCATCGGGAATTCTCGAAGTCAGGCCGCAGCGCGCAGCGGACGGGTCAATGCCAAACCTTCGGCATCGAATAAATGGCAGTGCGCCGGGTCGAGGTGCAGGCTCAGTTGTTCGCCGTAACGGCTGGCCAGATCACCGCGCACGCGCATGGTCAGGGCTTCGCCGGCATTGGTGGTGACGTGGCAGAAAGTGTCGCTGCCCAGGCGTTCGCTGACGTCGGCGGTGACTTGCAGCGTGCAGTCGCCCGCTTGCGCCAGCTCCAGATGTTCCGGGCGAATGCCCAACGTCACGGCGCTGCCGACACTCAGATTGCCGGCGTTGAACGGCAGGGTGATGCGCGTACCGGCGTCCAGCAAGACTTCGCAGCTCTGGCCATCGACGCGGGCAATCTTGCCTTTGAGAAAGCCCATTTTCGGCGTGCCGAGGAACCCCGCGACGAAGAGGTTCGCCGGGTTGTGATACAGATCCAGCGGCGAGCCGACCTGCTCGATCTTGCCGCCATTGAGCACCACGACTTTGTCGGCCATGGTCATCGCTTCGACCTGATCGTGGGTGACGTAGATCATCGTCGCTTGCAGGTCTTTGTGCAGGCGCAGCAGCTCCAGACGCATCTGCACGCGCAGTGCGGCGTCGAGGTTGGACAGCGGTTCGTCGAACAGGAAGATTTTCGGATTGCGCACGATGGCGCGACCGATCGCCACGCGCTGGCGCTGGCCACCGGAGAGCTGTTTCGGCTTGCGCTCAAGCATCGGCCCGAGCTCGAGAATGCGCGCCGCTTCGCCGACTTTCTTCTCGACTTCGGCTTTCGGTACGCCGGCCAGATCGAGGGCGAACGACATGTTCTTTTTCACGGTCATGTGCGGGTACAGCGCGTAGGTCTGAAACACCATCGCCAGATCGCGCTTGGCCGGGCTGACTTCGGTGATGTCGCGGCCATCGAGTTCGATGGTGCCGTCGCTGACTTCTTCCAGACCCGCGATCAGGCGCAACAGGGTGGATTTGCCGCAGCCCGAGGGACCGACGAAGACCACGAATTCCTTGTCATTCACTTCCAGGTCGATGCCCTTGATGATGGAGAAGCCTTCGAAGCCTTTTTGCAGATTCTTGATTTTCAGGTTGGCCATGAGGATGGGCCTCCGCATTGTTGTTTTTTTAAGATCAAAAGATCGCAGCCTGCGGCAGCTCCTACAGGGGGACGGCATGCTTTATGTAGGAGCTGCCGAAGGCTGCGATCTTTTGCTTTTCAATCTTCATTTCACGGCGCCGAACGAGAGGCCGCGCACCAGTTGTTTCTGGCTGATCCAGCCGAAGATCAGAATCGGCGCACAGGCCAGCGTCGACACCGCCGACAACTTGGCCCAGAACAACCCTTCAGGGCTTGAATACGAGGCGATCAACGCGGTCAGTGGTGCGGCTTTCGACGAGGTCAGGTTCAGCGACCAGAACGCCTCGTTCCAGCACAGGATCAGCGACAGCAGCACGGTCGAGGCAAGGCCGCCCTTGGCGATCGGCAGCAGCACGCGGACCATTTCCTGCCACAGCGTGGCGCCGTCGAGGCGGGCGGCTTCGAGGATGTCTTTGGGGATGTCCTTGAAGTAGGTGTAAACCATCCAGACCACGATCGGCAGGTTGATCAGCGTGTAGATCACGATCAGCGCGATGCGCGTGTCGAGCAGGCCGAAGCTTTTCGCCAGCAGGTAGATCGGCATCAGCACGCCCACCGGCGGCAGCATCTTGGTCGAGAGCATCCACAGCAGCGTGCCTTTGGTGCGTTGGGTTTCGTAGAACGCCATCGAGTACGCTGCCGGCACCGCGATCAACAGGCACAGAGCGGTGGCGCTGAAGGAGATCACCACCGAGTTCCAGGCGAAACTGAAGTAATCGCTGCGCTCGTTGATGTGCAGGTAGTTCTCCAGTGTCGGCGTGAAGATGAACTGCGGCGGCGTGGCGAACGCGTCGATCTCGGTCTTGAAACTGGTCATCAGCATCCAGAAGATCGGGAAGAAAATCACGATCGCGATGGCCCAGGCCAGGGTGCCGAGCAGCAGGCTTTGCAGCCGGCGGGATTGTTGAAGAGTCATGGCAGGCCTCAGGCTTTGTCAGTCAGGTTTTTGCCGATCATCCGCACCAGAATGATCGCGGCGATGTTGGCGATGACCACGGCAATCAGGCCGCCCGCCGAGGCCATGCCGACGTCGAACTGCACCAGCGCCTGGTTGTAGATCAGGTAGGCGAGGTTGGTCGAGGCGTAGCCGGGGCCGCCGTTGGTGGTGGTGAAAATCTCGGCGAACACCGACAGCAGAAAGATCGTTTCAATCATCACCACCACCGCAATCGGCCGCGCCAGATGCGGCAGGGTCAGGTGCCAGAAGATCGCGATCGGCCCGGCGCCGTCGAGGCGTGCAGCCTCTTTCTGTTCCTGGTCGAGGGACTGCATCGCGGTCATCAGAATCAGGATGGCGAAGGGCAGCCACTGCCACGAGACAATGATGATGATCGACAGCAGCGGGTAGTGCGCGAGCCAGTCCACTGGTTGCGCGCCGAACAACTTCCAGATGTAGGCGAGGATCCCCGAGACCGGATGGAAGATCAGGTTCTTCCAGATCAACGCACCGACCGTGGGCATGATGAAGAACGGCGAAATCAGCATGACCCGGACGATGCCGCGACCGAGGAATTCACGGGCCTCCAGCAATGCGCTGATCAACACGCCCAACACCACACTGATCAACAGCACGCTACCGACCAGCAACAGCGTGTTGGTGGCGCCGGGCATGAAGCCCGAGTCGGTCAGGAAATAGCTGAAGTTCTCAAGCCCGACGAATTCGTTTTCACCGGGGTAGAGCAGGTTGTAGCGGATCATCGAGAAGTAAATGGTCATGCCCAGCGGCACGATCATCCACAGCAGCAACAGGGCCACCGAAGGGCTGACCAGAAACCAGCCGGGATTGCGTACGCGGACCTTGCGCGCAGGCTGCGACAGGTCGAGGTGGGCTTTGGCAGTAGAAGTATTCATGGTGATCACAACCGAGTCATACAGACCTATGGAGATCTAATGTAGGAGTGAGCTTTGCGGGTTACTTGGGATAACCGGCGCGCTTCATCTCGCGTTCAGTGGTTTGCTGCGCCGCAGCCAGGGCTTGATCCACCGTGGTCTGGCCGATCAGCGCCGCCGAGAACAGCTTGCCCACCTGCGTACCCACGGCCTGGAATTCGGGAATGGTCACCAGTTGAATGCCGATGTACGGCACCGGTTTCAGCGTCGGTTTGCTCGGGTCAGCTGCTTTCAGCGATTCCAGCGTGACCTTGGCGAACGGCGCGGCGCTCATGTAGGCATCGCTGTAGGTCGAGGCGCGAGTGCCCGGCGGAACGTTGGCGATGCCGTCGGTCTTGGCCACCAGCGCACCGTACTCTTTGGAAGTAGCCCAGGCGCTGAACTCTTTCGCCGCGTCTTTGGCTTTGGAGCTGGTCGGGATCGCCAGCGCCCATGAATACAACCAGGCCGAACCCTTGTCGGTGATCTGATGCGGGGCGAAGGTGAAGCCGACGTGATCGGCAACCTTGCTCTGGGTCTTGTCAGTCACGAACGAGCCGGCGACGCTGGCATCGACCCACATTGCGCATTTGCCGCTGTTGAACAACGCGAGGTTTTCGTTGAAGCCGTTGCTGGAGGCGCCCGGAGGACCGGATTTCTTCATGGTGTCGACGTAGAAGTTCAGCGCGTTTTTCCATTCCGGCCCGCTGAATTCCGGCTTCCACTGTTCATCGAACCAGCGCGCGCCGTAGGCGTTGGCAACCGTGGTGATCAGCGCCATGTTCTCGCCCCAGCCCGCCTTGCCGCGCAGGCAGATGCCGTATTGCTCTTTGTCTTTGTGGGTGAGTTTTTCGGCGAAACCGGCGATCTGTTCCCAGGTCGGACGCTCGGGCATGGTCAGGCCGGCATCCTTGAACAGGTCGGTGCGGTAATAGGTGATCGAGCTTTCCGCGTAGAACGGCAGGGCGTACAGCGAACCCTTGACCGACAGGCCTTCACGCACCGACGGGAACACGTCGTCGAGGGCGTAACTGGCCGGCAGATCCTTCATCGGTTCCAGCCAGCCTTTGGCACCCCACAGTGCCGCTTCGTACATGCCGATGGTCAACACGTCGAACTGACCGCCCTGAGTGGCGATGTCGGTGGTCAGGCGTTGGCGCAGGACGTTTTCCTCGAGCACCACCCAATTGAGCTTGATGTCCGGATGCTCGGTCTCGAAGGTTTTCGAGAGTTTTTGCATGCGGATCATGTCGCTGTTGTTGACGGTGGCGATGGTCAGGGTCTGGGCGCCAAGGCTGACGCTGCTGAGGGTCATGCAGGTGAGGGCAAGCAGAGCTTTTGCAGTGGGTTGCATCGTGCACTCCTTTTCTGCGTCCGGTGGGAGGCAGAAGGACAGTTATTGTTTTTGTGTCTTCCGACGACAGGAAGAATGTGCACTGATTACAGCCTTCAATCGCAGGGCTGACAAATCATCCCTAGCACTTTTATCGATACTTTTTTGCACTGAGCTTTTGTGGGGGCAACACAGGGTAGGGCTTTCCAGCCGTGTACGGCTATCGGATACGTATTGGTTTCAGAGCATTGCGACGTGCTTTGTGGGAGCGAGCCTGCTCGCGAAAACGGTGTGTCAGCGCCAGATTTGCCAACGGATCCTGCGCCTTCGCGAGCAGGCTCGCTCCAACATGGAAAATTGCGTTGTCAGAGGCGGTTCTGTTCGGTCAGGCGCTGCACCGCGAGCCGTCGATAATGCGACGGCGTCATGCCCTTGAGCTGCTGAAAACGCCGATTGAAATTGGAAATGTTGTTGAAGCCGGATTCGAAACACACGTCGGTCACCGGTTTGTCGCCGTCAGCCAGCAGTTCACAGGATTTGCTGATGCGCAGGCGATTGACGAACTCGATGAAGTTGCGCCCGGTGGCCTGTTTGAACACTCGGCTGAAGTAAGTGGGTGTCATACCCAGGTGTTCCGCGACTTCCTCCAGTGAAATATCCCGGGCGTAGTGCGCAAAGATGTAGTCCACGGCGCGGTTGGTGCGGTCGATGTTGTGTTCATCGGCCAGTTGCGTGTTAGTGGCGCCCGAGAGTAATTGATAGTCGTCACTCGCAGCGAGCAATTCCATCAGGATAAAGAAGTGGCCGAGGCGGGTAATGCCTCTGGAATCGGCAATGCGCTGCATCAGCGTCATGGCCTGGCGAATCGTGTGCTTGCAGCGGAATTCGATACCGTACTGCGCACGCTCCAGCAGCGGTGCAAGGGATTTGAGTTCGGCGAAAACCTGATGGCCGTCTTCGAACAATTCATCGGTGAAGTTGACCAGCATGTCGCGCTTTTCAACTACTTCGTCTTCAGCTACCTGGCTGATCCAGTTGTGCGGCAGATTGGGCCCGGTGAGAAACAGGGTTTCGGGATAGAAGTTGCCGATGTAGTCGCCGATGAACACCTTTCCGGCGCTGGCGACGATCAGATGCAGTTCGTATTCCTTGTGGAAATGCCAACGTACCAGCGGGCAGGGGAAGCCGTGCTGGCGGTAGATGATGGACAACCCGTTATGGTCATCCATCAACTCGTATGAAGGGTCGGTCACGCGGGCGGTTCGGGTCATGGCGGGCAGCTTTTTTTATTATCGCCCGCCGATCATGCCTCGTTTGCCGTGGCGTGCGCCAGTTCGTTGCGAGGGCATTCCATGGAGCTGACTCAATCAGACTGCACGCGCAGCGTTACTGCGCCTTCTCGTTAGCTTTCTCAAGATTGGCCAGACAGCAATAAAACACAATTTTCGAGTCTTTAATAAAATCGAAATTGATGATGTTGCACAGCTTCGCCCAGCCTGTCCTGTCCGGGGAGAACCAGGTGTCCAGATCATCAAGAATTCGCTTTGGCCCGCCGGGAAACGTAAAACACGTAGCAGAGAGCGACCAGAGGTTTTTCCTGCTCCTGGGCTCGGCCATTACCTTTGTAATGAATTGGTGCAGGTCAGTGGTGCTGACAAGGCTTTGGCCGATCCATTTGTGGTTGATTGGTGAGTAAAACCGATTGTCGTTTGCGTTCCACGGCATCGACGCTGTAACCAGGACTCTTTGCAGAGTGCTTGATTGTTTGAGTTGGCCAAGTGAGCGGTACACGTTATGGCTGGGAATCATCCGTTCGCCAAGATGTTGCAGCATCAAATCCCTGAACTTGATGAAGTTGAACTCACTGTCACCTTTTTTCAGTTCATGAAAGTCGAGGATGATGAATTCATCCGGCCTTTCCGAGAGGAATCTGTTGACATCGCGAACAAGATCTTCAAGGGTTCGCGAAGCAAGATACCCGTTGTGCTGAAAACGGAACTGACTGAAACCTTTGGCTTTGTCGTGATACTCCAGGCGAACATCCAGTGCTCGGGCGCCGAGGTTGAGTTGCGCGTAGAAAGAATCATCCTGGCAGGCGATGAGGTTTTTGCCTGGAAGCAATGCGTACGAGGCTTTCCAGTCACAGCCCGCATTATGCGTTCCAGGCAGTGTCAGTTCAAAAAGGGACAAGTTATCAAGTTGCGGGATGGCGGACATCCATTGATTAAGTGGAATGTTTTCGAGTTTGGTGTTAAGCATTTCATTGTCCTGCGTAAAGTTATAGAAGTTGTGCGCGCAGGATGTTTATAGTGTCTGGGGCTTGTTTGGCCAATACTTTGTTTAATGCAATTCGTGTATCGGTTGATGCGAGCGTGCGCTATGTAATGTCGCCAAGTGACTTTTCTTTGTTACTTGGCGAACATGATTCGCTTGGTTTACTGTTTATCAGCTGTTTGAATTGCGGAGGATATAGGAAGAATGCCCTCGGGATTTTTCAGCGGCCTTCTTGATATTCGCCAGATAGCAGAAATAAACGAGCTTTGAGTTTTTTATGAAATCGAAGTTGATAATGCTGCATTTTTCTGCCCAGTCACTGTTGTCTGGATCGAACCACGTGTCGAGCTGATCAAGCATTCTGACAGGCCCGCCAGCGTCATAGATGGCGGCCGACAGCGACCAGGGTGCCGACTTTTCGCGAGGCTCAGCCAACACTCTGGCAATGAACGCCTGCAGGCGCGTGTGTTGGGGTTGAGCTATCTGCTCCAGGGTATCTCCGACAACTTTCAGAAAGTCACTGCCAGCCCATTGATGGGTTATTTGCGCGCCGAAGACGGTTCGGTCCAGGTGCCGGTTGGCAGGTGCGGTGACCAGCACTCGCTGAAGTCGGCTGACGTCCTTTAATTGGCCAAGTGTCAGGTGTCTGTTGGCAGTAGGGATGATGTGCTCACCCAGTTGCGCCTTCATTACCTCATTGAAGTATTTGAAATCGAAGGGTTCAGCGCCGTGTTCGATTTTGTGAAAGTCCAAAATGATGAACTCATTAAAACTTCTCTCGAGAAACGCTTTGATGTCGCGAACAAGGTCGGCCAGCGTGCGCGAAGACCAGGTCTTGTCGTGTACAAACCGGAACTTTTCAAGCCCGTTCGCATGGGGGTTGTAAACCAGGCGCACATCAAGCGCTCGGGCGCCGCGGTTGAGCTGACTGTAAAAGGATACGTCCTGGCAGGCGAACCAGTTACGCGTGAATACATTGGAATAGTCGGCTTCCAGGTCGCAACCGGCGTTATGGGTGCCTGGCAATGTCAGCTCATTGAGTGAAAGTGTGTCGATTTCCGGGGCTGCATTCATCCACTCGTAAAGAGGCAGTACTTGTCTGTTGAGTTGCGTCATGTTATCCATCCGGCACAAGTGAGTAATGAAAGTCATTATTGAAGCGAGAGCGGATGGTTATAGCGCTTGATATTTGTTTGGCCAATATCGGTAGTCATGCAGAGTGTGTCGTCACGACCGGTTACTGGTCGTCACGTTGGCGACGTATTGCGGTTTTTTGCTTCAATCCATTGCGCCATATATTGAGTACTTTTGTGCGCATGATGCCGCAACATGCTGCCGATAAAGTTATTGGCTCTGAGTGTCGGCAAGTTCAGTTGGCAATCACGCAGCTTTTCGATCAGCGCCTGACCATGCACTGCCCGTTGGTAGCGCTCGCCGAGCAAGGTGTTTGCCGCCAATTGGCTCGCCTGCCACTGCGTTTCATCCTGATAGAGGCGAACGGCCTGGTTGGCCAACTCGGTCGCCGAAAGCGCGACGGCACCGGGCCACGGCTGGCCGGCATGCATGCCCTCCGCTCCAATGGGGGTGGTGATACTCGGTGTGCCGCACAGCATGGCGTCAACCAGTTTGCCCTTTATACCGGCGCCGAAGCGCAGCGGGGCCAGGCAAACCCGGGCGGCGGACATGACCTGCAACGCGTCTTCGGCCCAGTTCATCACGTGAAAACCCTGCGCAGCGTTATGCAACGCCGTGGCCTTGGGCGGTGTGTACGCGCCATAGATGTGCAACTGCGCTTGCGGCAATTGCTGACGTATAAGTGGCCAGACGATGGATTTCATCCAGAGCACCGCATCCCAGTTGGGCGCGTGCCGGAAGTTGCCGATGCTTACAAAGTGCGCTCGATCGGTGAAGGCCGCAGGGGGGGCATTTGGCAGGTCAATCATCAGTGGGCACCAATGCAACAACTGACGCGGCAAGCCGAATTGCTCGACCAGCAACTCGATTTCAACTTCGGAGATCATCAGGTTCAGATCGCAGCGGTACAACGCCGCGATTTCCCGTTTGGCCAGATCAGTATCGGCCATCAACTCAAACTCTTCGCGCAATGCCGGCGCAAACAGATCGCTGAAGTCGTCCTGATCGCTGTTGGCTTTCAGGCGGTCCTTGAGCCGCTGATGGCGGGCATGTCGCAGGCTCTGCAGGTCGGAGGTTTCCAGCACACGCAGGGCCTCGGGGCAGTGCTTTTCAACCCGCCAGCCGAACTGCTCCTCCATCATGAACTGGTCGAACAGCACAATATCCGGCGCCAGTTCACTGATGAATACGTCGAAACTGCTGTTGTTGAGTTCAATGGATACTTCGCGAATACCCAGCGCAGAGAGGTCTGCCTTATGTTCGCCGGGGCCGGCGGGACTGCTGAAGGTGATGTCCCAACCCTGTTGCAAAAACGTTTCGAGGATCTGCATGACGTGGCCACTGGCGGCGGACGAGCGCGGTTCGGGCCAGACATATCCGATGACCAGGACTTTGGTAACGGGCTGAGTCATTAGCGGTGATCCTATGCAGCAAAGCGTGGGCGAAAAAAGGGCGCAATTAAACCACAGTGGTGGTTGCCTGCGCCCTCTGTCAGTGCTGCGGCCCGGAAAATCTGCGGGGTTTAAAAGTTTGGTTTGGCCAGATTGAGCAGGATCGGCCCGGAAAGAAATTCGCCGGGAGCTGTGTTATTGATCGAGTTGGTGATGGTGGATAGGTTGAACATAAATGTTGCATGGTTGGTTGTATGTTGGTCGATCAACGAAACCGCCAATGAATAAGATTCGGCGTTTAACAACGCAGGGTACTCTTGTACGATTTTTGGTCGGCTCGAAATCGTCGCTTTAAACTCCTCGTAACCCTTTAAAACACCTAAGCGGTAATGGGGGTTACTGAGATTTTGAGGATGGGCCTTGTGCGCGTCTCTGGCAAATTCCAGTAACCCGACCGCGTTGTATTCTGCCGGGATGGCACCTTGTATTATTTCACCGTAGTACAAATCAAGCGTGTCCGGCGCACCATGAGACATCTCATGCACGAGGATATCGCCGACCCTGGCGTCATCGAATTTCGCCACCGTGTAATATTCATCCATGTTGTCAGGATAAATGGACAGGAATGTTCTTGTGTTGATGTCCAGCTTCTCGCCTGAGCGTACGGCCGCTTGCCAACGTTTATAGGCTTGAGGATGTAACGCAGCGATTGCGTCGGAACCAGGTGGCCGAAAGACCATGTTATGCAAACCTACCGAATCAAGATCCTTGCGCATGGCGCGCAAGTTCCTGTTTATTTGTTCAATGGCCTCACTCGAATCAATGCCGAAGACATGCTTGATGACGGATCTGAGATCATCGTTCTGACCATCCAAGAGTAACTGGATCGTGTTGTCGATTTTACTCTTGGCGTGGGGAATGGCTTTTTTCAAAAATCCACGGGTGTAGCTGAACGGTTTTGCTCGCTTGAAAGGGTTTGGAACGTTGAATTTGTTGACCAGTTTGAGGTTTCTTAACTCGGGGCCCCATGGTTCGCCCAAACGGTTCAACGCGTACCATTCATCACTGTGGCGTATGCCCCAAACCTGGAACACGTCTGCGGATTCTTGCGCAGTTTGTCGGATGCCCAGGCGGATAGTGTCTGGATCGACAGCCTTCGAAAGTGCGTGATAGGGCGTCTTTCCCGACCATTTGCGCGCATCGTAAATGGCGCTTTCGAGGGCAGCCACACTGCTGTGCCAGCCTTTACGCAATAATTTGGCCCCCTTCACAAGCAAATCGGCTGCTCCATCCAGCGGATTGATCAAGTTGTTGACGAGGCCAACGCCTGTCGAAGCTATCTTGCTGGCCTTGGTGGCGATACTCATGCTCGTGGCGGCCAGGCTGGCAATCTTTGCGATGGCTCCGACCACTAACAGAACGGTCATCGCGGCTTCCAGGGTGCACGCCTTGGCTCCGTCCAATTGTCGCTCGATGTCGTCTGAACCGAGATCTTCGATGCATGACTTGAAGGGCACGACAAAGTTGAGAAACGTGTCCAGGTCCTTGTCCCGTTTTGCACGCAATGCTTCAAGCCGGGTCTGGCCCCAGCACTCTTTAACCAACTCATCGTAAGTCGCGACGGGTCTGTGCTTGAGTACGAAGTTCACCAGACGGTCGAACTCTGTCGAGTAGAAGCTCTGGTAGTACCCATTTATTGGCGACAGCGGCGCGACGGCTGACAACTCGGCAACTTTGTCGATCACCCCCGAACTGACGTCCACGAGACCGGGCGTTACACCATGGGTATAACACTCGATGTTCATCGGCAGTTGATGAATTTTCGCAGGCGCAGAGTAATTCGTCTCATTGCTGCGAGCGGGAGCGCTCAACAGGTTTTCCCTTTGCACAAGCTTGGCCAACTCGGTGTTTTCGCGACAGACGCCGTGCAGCGTGAATAATTCGTAACAGGTCACCCGGTCTTCGAACTCGCTGCAGACCACTACGCCGTAGCGACCCTTTGCTTCATCTATTTCTTTATGACTTTCCGTCGGTTTGCGCTCAGTCGTTTTCAGAATGGCGTCAAGGGTCGTCGCGATAGGATTGGCCGAGATACCGGTAATCGATTGGAGTCTGGCGACCGAGGGTCTGACGGTGAACATCGTCACCTTGCCCTTGAGCAATCGAATCCGGTCGAGCAATGGCATTGAAGTAAATGCTTGCTTCAAATGCGTATTCATCGCTTGCGCATACGCCAGATAGGCCCGATTGAACTGACGGTAGAACTCATCGTCGGGAGAAACCAGATTACCGCGCATGTTGGGGAACGCTGTGTAGATGCTTTCCCCTTTTTTCAAATCCCAATTGCCGGTCGCCAGATCGTTGGACATATGCAACTCGACAGGTGACATTTTTAGCGAAATGTAAGCGTCTTCCAGCGGTCGATTGCGCGTTTGCTGAAGGACGTCGCTTTCAAGATAAGTGCAACCCTTGGCGACCTGCTTGAGGATATCCAGTGCGACGCTTTTGCGGGTTGGCAGTTGACGCGTCAGTGTTTCAGCGTTTTCGGCAAGCGTCCTCGCATGTCGGGCGTAGGCGTCCGTGGCGACTTTCAGTGAGTCAGTGACTGATTTTTCGACGTCATCAGGCGTGACGATTTTGTTGAGCACTGCCCAATCAATCACAGGATCCACGGCGGCCAAAGCGTCGAGCATCTTGCGTGATTCGGTCACTGGTTCCAGTGTCGAAAGTTGCTGCAATTGCGCGTAAGTCATGGATCGAGTCGAGCCTGGCGCTATGATTTCTTGCACCGCCACGATTCGGCAAAATTCCACGCATTGCGGCGTTCCCACTAGCAGGGTGGCAGGTAGACCTTTGACCAGGAATTCCGGCGCAGGCTCCGCCAGCAGCAAGTGAGCGGCCAATGCTGCATTCTTTTTACTCACCCTGTGGTGCTCGATCAGGTGATTCTCGAAATCGGTTTGAATCTCGGCGAAGGATTTTTCCATATGCTTGGCAGCATACAAATCGAAACCGGCAACATGATTTCGCGGTACATCTTCGCCGACTTGAGGATGAAGATTGAGCAGCAGCGAAGTCAGGACAACCTGCTTGCGCGACGTTTCCGATTGCGGTTGGTTGTCGCGCGCGCCGTACCAGTCAAGATCCCGTACGTAAGCGTCGGCCCAGTCAGCAGCGATGGGGCTGGAAACAAGTGCCTTGATAATGTCCTCAGCCTCGGCACGTGTGAAGGGCGCAGTTCGTCCGCCAAAAATGCTCTCCGACAAATGCTCCAGTAACGATTGATCCTTGATGTAACTGGTGATGAGTTTGCGGAACACACTGCGCTCAGTTGCAGAAAGCGTCGCCGAGTTGCTTTCTCCAGTCTTTATCATTTCCCAATAGTTACTCAACTCTGGGCTTGCAGGAGGGGCGGCTTGCATGAATGCCAGTAGCCGGTAAACGTCGGCGGCATGGCGAGGGGTCAAGTAACCGTGGAAAGCCAGCCATTGTGCTAAATCAACTTCGTCTGTGGTGGAAATTTTGCCACCGGTCAAATGGGCCATTTCAACCAGTGTCTGCAGATCGTCTTTCAGATCGGGGGAAAGTTTGAAGGTGTCTGCAAAACTCACGATAGCACCGGAGTGTTTTGCATTTATTTCGCCTTCAGCGGTCACTTCAAAGTCTGAGTGCTCGGAAAGTCTCAGCTTGCCCAGCAGTCGTTTGAAGGAATCTTGTTCGGACATCCGTTGCAATAGCTGCCTGCCGGGAAGCAGGGCGTCTTCAAGTGACGATCCCGACTCCACAGAAAGTTTTGCGCCTTCCAGTGAAATTCTTTGCGCAGGAGCAAGATGTGCTGAGCGCTGCTTGAGTTTATATATCACTTCCTCTCGTTCGCGGTTATCGCTTGCAACGTATTCACGGTGGAGGTTAGAAGAAGGGGTAGGGCGGGATAAGTAACGTTGATTCAGGGAGTTTGAATGTTTTAGCGTCATAATAAATTCGTTTATTTTGGTTTGTATGTTTGAGTGATCCTCTTTTGTTGGGCTGCGCTTATCAAGAAGCATTATGTGAGTGTGTTTTTCAACAGCTCGCCAGCTTGTATTTTATTCGCGAAAATATGAGACCGGACTGCCCCTTGAAGTTGTTTGAAAGGGGCGGTCCGTTGAGTTGTTTATTGAGTGATGCTTTTTACTTTGTCGCGCAATTGATCGATCGAAAAGGGTTTGCCGATGACCTGCATGCCTTCGGGCACTTCGATACTTTCAGCGTAACCACTGGCAAACAGGATTGGCAGGGCGGGGCGCACGAGGCGTGCCTCAGTCGCCAACTCACGACCATCCATACCCGGCAAACCTACATCGGTCATCATCAAATCAATGTTCTGGTTCTTGTCATTGAGAAACTCCAGCGCCTGTTCGCTGCCGTCAGCCTCCAGCACCTTGTACTCCAACTCCTCCAGCACATCGACGATCAACATGCGCACAATGGCATCGTCTTCTACTACAAGGATGATGGACGGTGGGGTGGACATAATAGAGGCTCTCAAAGATAGAAATTCAGGGGTATCGGCCGGTCGAATCTGCCGGGCTCATGCATGAGTAAGTGGCGCATGGCCATAAGTTCCCGGTTTGATACAAAAAACATTCACTGCAAATGGCCAGGCAAGGATAACTGTTGGCGTGGCTCTAGACGCGAGCAAATGTAGGAATTTGCTGCCAAAGCTGTGAGAAAAATGGATCCATACCACCGTTTTGGGGCAAACTCTCGGGTTTTCAACAGTTCGACAAGGCTGCCCCATGTCCTCTCCGTCTACGGTTGATGAGCAACGGTTTCGCAAACTCCTGAGTCGCAACATCAGTCTGCCCTTGGGCGTCGGTGTACTCAGTGCCGTGTTCTTCGTGTCGCTGATCACTTATCTGCTGTCGGTTATCCAGTGGGTGGAGCACACCGACCGAGTGATCAATAACGCCAATGAAGCGGTGAAGCTCACTGTGGACCTGGAAACCGGCATGCGTGGTTTTCTGCTCAGCGGCGACGAGCACTTCCTCGACCCTTACGAGACGGCCAAGCCGCGTATCACCGTGGCGCTCAATACCTTGCTCGAACTGACCGCCGACAATCCGGTGCAAACCGATCGTCTGCGCCGCCTGCAGGCGTTGCAGACCGAGTGGGCCAATTACGCGCAATCGATGATCGATCTGCAGCGATCCAGCGGCGATTACCGCGGCGCGGTCAAGGCCGGGCGTGGCAAGCGCCTGACGGACGAAATCCGCAAGCAATTCGAAGACGTTATCGAGACCGAACAGGTCTTGCGCACGACGCGCAATGAAGAGGTGCGCCGCACCACGATCTGGAGCATCAGCCTTTACCTCGTGTTCATCGCCGGTATCAGTGGTTTGCTGGCTTATATTGGCCGACGTGATCTGGTCAATCTGTCGACCAACTACGGCGCCAATCTGGCCGCACAGCAAGCCAGTGCCGTGCGTCTGGAACAGCAGGCGTGGTTGCGCAATGGTCAGACCGAACTGGCCGAACAGGTGCTGGGACAACTGACGCTGAATCTGTTGGGGCGCAATATTCTGCAATTCTGTGCGCAATACCTCGGCACCGCCGTAGCCGCGCTGTATGTGCGTGAAGAGCACGGCGGCCTCAAACGTGTGGCGACTTATGGCTTCTCCCGTGAGCAGGAAGAGCAGGAACAGTCGATCTACAGCGGCGAGGGCATCGTCGGCCAAGTGGCGCAGCAGGCGCGGCTGATTCGTCTCGATTCGGTGCCGTCCGACTACTTCAAAGTCAGCTCCGGGCTGGGTGAAGGCTTGCCGCACAGTGTTCTGGTGGTGCCGACCAGCGATGATGATCGGGTCAACGGCGTGATCGAATTGGGTTTCCTGCGGCCGCTCAATGACCGCGATATCGAACTGCTGGAGTTGATTGCCGGCAACATCGGTACCTCCATTGAAGCTGCGCGCTATCGTCAGCGCTTGCAGGAAGTGTTGGCCGAAACCCAGCAGCTCAACGAAGAGTTGCAGGTGCAGCAGGAAGAGCTGAAAACCGCCAACGAAGAGCTGGAAGAACAATCGCGGATTCTCAAGGAGTCCCAGGCGCATCTGGAGACCCAGCAAGTCGAACTGGAACAGACCAACGAGCAGCTTGCCGAGCAGGCGCAGACCCTGGCCGAGCAGCGCGACGCCATGGACCTGAAAAACACCGAACTGAATCAGGCTCAGGTGCAGCTCGAAGAGCGCGCCGAAGAGCTGCAGCGCTCAAGCAAGTACAAGTCCGAATTTCTCGCCAACATGTCCCACGAACTGCGCACGCCGCTGAACAGTTCGTTGATTCTGGCCAAGTTGCTGGCGGAAAACCCGCAGGACAATCTCAGCGCCGAACAGGTCAAGTTCGCCGAGTCGATCTACTCCGCCGGCAACGATCTGCTCAACTTGATCAACGACATCCTCGATATCTCCAAGGTCGAGGCCGGCAAGCTTGAAGTGATTCCGGAAACCACCAGCGTCGCGCGTCTGGCCGATGGCCTGCGCAGCGTGTTCGAACCGCTGGCGGCGGACAAACGCCTGACATTCACCGTCGCCTTGCAATCGGACGCGCCGACTACGCTGTTCACCGACCGCCAGCGCCTGGAACAGGTGATCAAGAACTTGCTGTCCAACGCCCTCAAGTTCACCGAACAAGGCGCGGTCAGCCTGACGATCAGCGGTCAGCCCAACGATCGCATCGCGTTCATCGTGCGCGATTCGGGTATTGGCATTGCCGCCGATCAACAGGAAAGCATCTTCGAAGCGTTCCGCCAGGCTGACGGCACCACCAACCGCAAGTACGGCGGCACCGGGCTCGGCCTGTCGATCTCCAGGGATCTGGCGACCCTGCTGGGCGGCTCCATCAGTGTCAGCAGTGTGCCGGGGCAGGGCAGTGTGTTCACGCTGGTGTTGCCGCAGCAGTACAACGAGCTCAGCGATGTATCGAGCGCACCGTTGACCTTCACCCCGCCAGCACCAGCGGTGACCGCGCCCGTTGCACCTGCTGTTTCGGTCTCGCCGCTGGCGCCGGTGCACATTCCGCGTTTCGCCGATGACCGTGACAAGGCTCCCTTCGCCACTCGCTGCATCCTGGTGGTGGAGGATGAGCCTAACTTTGCGCACATCCTCTACGATCTGGCGCATGAACTCGGTTATCAGTGTCTGGTTGCCCATGGTGCCGATGAAGGTTACGACCTGGCTCGCGAGTACGTGCCGGACGCGATCCTGCTCGACATGCGCCTGCCGGATCACTCCGGTCTGACCGTGTTGCAACGCTTGAAGGAACACGCCGAAACCCGCCACATCCCTGTGCATGTGATTTCGGTTGAGGACCGCGTCGAAGCGGCGATGCACATGGGGGCCATTGGCTACGCGGTCAAACCGACTACCCGCGAAGAGCTCAAGGATGTGTTTGCCCGTCTGGAAGCCAAACTGACCCAGAAGGTCAAGCGAGTGTTGTTGGTCGAGGACGACGATCTGCAGCGCGAGAGCATCGCCCGGCTGATCGGTGACGAAGACATCGAGATCACCGCCGTGGGCCTGGCGCAAGACGCCCTGAATTTGCTGCGCACGACGATTTTCGACTGCATGGTCATCGACCTGAAGCTGCCGGACATGCTTGGCAATGAACTGCTCAAGCGCATGTCGACCGAAGACATCTGCTCGTTCCCGCCAGTCATCGTCTATACCGGTCGTAACCTGACGCGCGATGAAGAGGCAGACCTGCGCAAATACTCGCGTTCGATCATCATCAAGGGCGCACGGTCGCCGGAGCGTCTGCTCGATGAGGTCACACTCTTTTTGCACAAAGTCGAATCGCAGTTGTCCCATGAACGGCAGAAGATGCTCAAGACCGCGCGCAGCCGCGACAAGGTCTTCGAGGGTCGCAAAGTGCTGCTGGTCGATGACGATGTGCGCAACATTTTCGCTTTGACCAGTGCCCTTGAAACCAAAGGTGCGGTCGTGGTGATCGGCCGTAACGGCCGTGAGGCGATTGAGAAGTTGAACGAAGTCGAGGACATCGATCTGGTGTTGATGGACGTGATGATGCCGGAAATGGACGGTTTCGAAGCCACCATTGAAATCCGCAAGGATCCGCGCTGGCGCAAACTGCCGATCATCGCGGTGACGGCCAAGGCCATGAAGGACGATCAGGAGCGCTGCCTGCAGGCGGGCGCCAATGATTACCTGGCCAAGCCCATCGACCTGGATCGCCTGTTCTCGCTGATTCGCGTGTGGTTACCGAAGATGGAACGCATTTAGTGGAACGTAGTCACTCCGTGGAACGAAACAGTGAAATTGAATTGCGGCTGTTGATCGAGGCAATCTACCTCAAGTACAGCTACGATTTTCGCGATTACTCAGGCGCTTCGATCAAGCGCCGGGTGCAACACGCGTTGAGCCAGTTCGAGTGCGCGACCATTTCGGCGTTGCAGGAAAAAGTCCTGCACGACCCGACCGCGTTCATGCAATTGCTGCAGTTGTTGACGATTCCCGTCAGCGAGATGTTTCGCGACCCGTCGCACTTTCTGGCGATTCGCAAGGAAGTGGTGCCGCTGCTCAGGACCTATCCGTCGATCAAAATCTGGATCGCCGGATGCAGCACCGGCGAGGAGGTCTATTCGATGGCGATTCTGCTGCGCGAAGAAGGCCTGCTTGATCGCACGATCATTTACGCTACGGACATCAATCCGCGCTCGCTGGACAAGGCCAAGCAAGGGATTTTCTCGATGGAGAACGTCCGTGCCTATACCGCCAACTACCAGCAGGCCGGGGGGCAGTGTTCATTTGCCGACTACTACACCGCCGCCTATGGTTACGCGATTTTCGACAAGAGCCTGTGCGAAAACGTGACGTTCGCTGATCACAGCCTGGCCACCGACAGTGTGTTCTCGGAAACCCAATTGATTTCTTGCCGCAACGTGTTGATCTACTTCAACAAGAAACTTCAGGATCGAGCGTTCGGGCTGTTCCATGAATCGCTTTGCCATCGCGGTTTTCTGGTGCTCGGCAGCAAAGAGACGCTGGATTTTTCCAGCTACGCCAACCAGTTCGAACCCTTGGTGAAACAAGAACGGATCTACCGCAAATCATGAACGACACCACGGATCTGCCTCGAATCGAGGCTATTGTGGTCGGTGCTTCGGCCGGTGGTGTCGAAGCATTGATGAATCTGCTTGGCCCTTTGCGCAAGGGGTTTGTGTTGCCGATCATCATCGTGCTGCACTTGCCTGAAGAGCGCCGCAGCCAATTGGCCGAGGTGTTTGCCCGGCGCCTGCTGCTGCCGGTGCAAGAGGCGACGGACAAACAGGACATCGAGGCCGGTACGGTGTATTTCGCCACCCCCGGTTATCACTTGTCCGTGGAACAGGATCGCAGTCTGTCCTTGAGCCTTGAGGACCGCGTTCATCATTCCCGGCCATCGATCGATTACCTCTTCGAATCCGCCGCCGATGTCTACGGAACCAGGCTGGCGGCTGTGTTGCTGACGGGCGCCAATCACGATGGCGCGCGCGGGCTGGCCCAGGTCAAACGCCACGGCGGGCTGACCATCGTGCAAGACCCCGAAGACGCTCAGGTCGCCACCATGCCTCTGGCCGCGCTGAAAATTCAGCCGCCGGATCATGTCTTACCCATTCACGGCATCGGCCGTCTGCTAGTCGAGCTGGAACGAATCGCATGCTGAGTAATATCCAGGCAAAACTGCTGATCGTCGACGATCTGCCCGAGAACCTGCTGGCTCTCGAAGCCCTGATCAAACGCGAAGACCGCACTGTTTACAAAGCGCTGTCGGCGGACGAAGCACTGTCGCTGCTGCTGCAACACGAGTTCGCCATGGCCATTCTCGACGTGCAGATGCCCGGCATGAACGGCTTCGAACTGGCGGAGTTGATGCGCGGTACCGAGAAAACCAAGAACATCCCGATCATTTTCGTCAGCGCCGCCGGCCGTGAACTGAACTACGCGTTCAAAGGTTACGAAAGCGGCGCGGTGGACTTCCTGCACAAGCCGCTGGATATCCACGCGGTAAAGAGCAAGGTCAATGTGTTTGTCGACCTGTACCGCCAGAGCAAAGCCATGAAGCAACAGGTCGAAGCCCTGGAGCAGGCCCGGCGCGAGCAGGAGGCACTGCTGCAACGGTTGCAGAGCACCCAGCTTGAACTTGAGCAAGCGGTGCGGATGCGCGATGACTTCATGTCAATCGTCGCTCACGAAGTGCGCACGCCGCTCAACGGCCTGATACTTGAAACCCAATTGCGCAAGATGCACCTGGCGCGGGACAACGCCGCAGCGTTTACCCTCGACAAGATGCACGCCATGGTCGATCGCGATGAGCGACAGATCAAAAGCCTGATCCGGCTGATAGAGGACATGCTCGACGTGTCGCGGATCCGCACCGGCAAGCTGTCGATCCGTCCAAGTCGTTTTGATCTGGTGCAGTTGGTCAGCAATCTGCTGCAGAACTTCGCGCAGCAGATTGAGGCAGCGGAAACCACCGTTTCCTTCGAAGCGGAGCATCCGGTGGAGGGTTGCTGGGATGAGTTCCGCATCGAGCAGGTCATTTCCAATCTGTTGACCAATGCCTTGCGTTACGGTGGCAGAAGCCCGATTCAGGTGCGCGTTTACCGTCAGGGCAACCAGGCACGGGTCGAGGTTCAGGACCACGGAATCGGCATCAGCGAAGAGAACCAGAAGCGCATTTTCCAACAGTTCGAACGGGTCTCCGCCAAGACGGTAGTGGCCGGCCTCGGACTGGGTCTGTTCATTTCCGAGCAGATCGTCACCGCCCATGGCGGTTCCATCGTCGTCGAGAGTCAAATCAACGAGGGCGCCCTGTTTCGCGTTTGTCTGCCGGTCGAGGAAAACGGCACATCCGACGCAACCTCTGAGTGACCACACGGTCGTATCAGCAGCTATTGACCGAACAAAGGCTTCCCATGAGTGTAGATGCGCAAGATGTAGTACTCGTCGTCGAGGACGAACCGGTTATCTTGATGGTTCTGACAGATTACCTGTCGGGCCAGGGCTATCGCGTGCTGCAGGCCGAAAACGGCGAGCAGGCCTTCGAAATTCTCGCGAGCAAGCCACATCTGGACATGTTGATCACCGACTTTCGCCTGCCTGGCGGTATTTCCGGCGTGCAGATTGCTGAACCTGCGGTAAAGCTGCGTCCTGATCTGAAGGTGATTTTCATCAGCGGTTACCCGCAGGAAATCCGCGAGACCGGCAGCCCGATTACGCGCAAGGCGCCGATTCTGGAGAAACCGTTCGATCTGGATGTGTTGCAGGAAAAGATTCAGGAGTTGCTCGCGTAAAGCCCTGTAGGAGCTGCCGAAGGCTGCGATCTTTTGATGTTGATGATCAAGAACAAGA
>NZ_JBSVXS010000036.1:0-48368 GCF_054070155.1 Pseudomonas sp. SDT291_1_S447 | reverse complement strand
CATGGTTCAGCGCCAGCGGGCAGTCGCTTACGGTTCTGTAAAGCGGGACTACGGAAGTGCCTTCGTATTTCATGTTGGTTTTGTTGAACCCAAGCTGAGTACCTTTCCCACCCGGTACCGAACATGTTTGATCTTTGGCGGGCACATAGGTGGCCGTCAGGTCGTACCTGAAGTTGGGTGGAAAGTCAGGAACAAAGGCGAATGTGTTCGGTTTGCCCACAGCCGAACAACCCAATGTCAGGGCGACGCAACTGCTGAGTGTCACGTTTTGAGCCAATCGTTTGATGAAGGGGAGAACTCTCCGCCAACGCTGCGTCTGATCCGTCATGGAGCTTCGTCCTTGGTGTTCATGTATCAGGAGTTAAATGTTGCACATCCGCCACCACGACTCTGATGGTGCTGAAATCCTTGTAATCCAGTTACAAAGAGCGCATCCCCAAGGCACCTCCCCTGCTTTGCAGCAGAAGATTTTTATAGAAAGCCTCTAAGGGAATCCCTGAACTCTACCGATCCATAACGCGGTGAAAATGCTTCGGCGAGAAATCAGAAAGAACTGACAGACACCCTCCGCCAAGGATCGGGAAGTGTCGCCGCAAAGGATAGGAAACGTCTCTAAACACCCTGGTAGCGGGCTCCTCGTCCACCCTGCAGGTCAAAAACAAAACCGCCCGGTCAGAAACTGAATGGTGACGCATTGCAGATTATTGACGTACGACACTCGTGTAAGGGAAAAGAGGTGCTAGCATAGAGCCACCAGTCGATCTCAGCATGCAGCCTAACTAGTAGTCAGGATATGACCGAGCCAGAAGACCCCAGCCGTGAGCGTCTCAAGCACCACTTTGCCCAGCGGGTAATTCATCAGGCACGTCAGATTCTTGAGATATGGCAGCGCCTGCAACGCAGTGAGTGGTCCACTGTCGACCTCGCCGAACTGAGCGAGGCCAACCTGCGCCTGCTGCGTTTTGCCGAGCGCTTCGAACAGCCGGAACACACTCAGCTCGCGCGTCACATCAGCCAATCGCTGGAAGCAGTGGACGCCAATCGCGGCCGCCTCAGCAGCGGCCTGATCACCGACCTCAATCGCTTGATGCAGCGCTTGTCGCGCACCGGCCTGCGCCACGGCGATCAACTCGACCAGACCTTCCTGCCGCCGCTGCGTAAACCGATCTACGTGATGCTGCAGGATCACGACCGCGCCGAACGGCTGGCCAAACAACTGGAATTCTTCGGTCTCAGCGCGCAGGCGCTGGACAGTGTCTCGGCGTTTCGCTCATCGATGGTCGAGCGTTTGCCAGCGGCGATCGTCATGGACGTCGATTTCAGCGGCGCCGGCATCGGCCTGAAGCTCGCCGCCGAAGCCCAGGTTGGCCTGGAAGAACCGCTGCCGCTGCTGTTCTTCAGCCTGCACGAAACCGACACGCCGACCCGTCTCGCGGCGGTGCGTGCTGGTGGCCAGGAATTTCTCACCGGCACCCTCGAAGCGTCGAGCCTGCTGGAAAAAATCGAGGTCCTCACCTGCGTCGCGCAGTACGAACCTTATAAAGTGCTGATCATCGACGATTCGCGTGCGCAAGCCTTGCACACCGAACGCCTGCTCAACAGCGCCGGCATTGTCACCCGCACCTTGATCGAACCGATTCAGGCGATGGCCGAACTGGCCGATTTCCAGCCCGACCTGATCATCCTCGACATGTACATGCCGGCCTGCACCGGTACCGAACTGGCCAAGGTGATTCGCCACAACGACCGTTATGTCAGCGTGCCGATCATCTATCTGTCGGCCGAGGACGATCTGGACAAGCAGCTCGACGCGATGAGCGAGGGCGGCGATGACTTCCTGACCAAACCGATCAAGCCGCGCCATCTGATTACCACCGTGCGCAACCGCGCCGCCCGCGCGCGCAATCTCAAAGCGCGGATGGTCCGCGACAGCCTAACCGGTCTGTACAACCACACTCACATTCTGCAACTGCTCGAAGACTGCTCGTTCCGCGCCCGTCGCGAGAACAAGCCGCTGAGTTTTGCCATGCTCGACATCGACCACTTCAAACGGGTCAACGACAGCCACGGCCACCCGATGGGCGACCGTGTGATCAAGAGCCTCGCGCTGTTTCTCAAGCAGCGTTTGCGCAAGACCGACTTCATCGGCCGCTACGGCGGTGAAGAGTTCGCCATCGTCATGCCCGACACCGATATAGAAGCCGCGCACAAAGTCCTCGACGAAATCCGCCAGCGCTTCGCCGAGATCCACTACCCGGCGCAGCCGCAGGATTTGTGGTGCACCTTCAGTGCCGGCGTGGTGGAAATGCACGACGACTGCGACAGCCTGATGATGGCCAGCCAGGCCGATGAGGCGCTGTACCGCGCCAAGGGTGCCGGGCGCAATCGCGTGCAGACCGCGCGCGACTCAAAGCAAAGTGCCACTTTTTCATCGGATTCCACTGATTCGGTCATAACCCTGTAACAGAACCGCAATAAATTCAGGCGCTTACCATTTCTGCCGTTGGTAGCCGTCATGCGCCTGAAGTTGCTCACCAATCTCAATACGCTGCTGCTGGTCGCCGTGTGCCTCGCACTCGGCGCCACGCTGTGGTGGTCGCAAAAAGCCCTCGAACGCCCGTATCTGTTGATGGAGCGTTATCTTGGGCTGTCGCAACAATTTCAGAATGAGGTGGCGCGCAACGTCGAGGACTATCTCGCCAGCGGTGACGCCCTGCGCCTGAGCAGCGCCAGTCAGGCCATCGATAGCCTGCGCAAAGAACTCGATGAGTTGCCGCCGACGCTGGCCGCCCCCCTGCGCCCGAGCTTGACGGGGCTGGAAGAATTCAGCAAAACCGACCTGCTCGCGGCCGGCAAACTGGCCGGTGATCCGCAAGCCTTATTGTTGCAGGCTGAGCGCGAACTGAGCGCCAGCCTCGATCAGCTCAGCACTTACGCCAACGGTAACGCGGCTTATCTGGCACCGCTGCTCGCCGCTTCGCAGCATTTGGGCAAACTGTCGCTGGCGCGGGACAAACTGGTCAGCAGCGGGCGCAGTGAACTGGCCGCCGATGTAGAGCGCGAGGTCAGCAACATCCGCTCGCAGGCCCAAGCGATTGATGCCCTGCCCCTGCTCGGCGTTGTGGCCAAGAGTGAATCGGGCAGCGACGACTTCGCGGCGATGATGGGCATCGAAAACACGGAAAAAACTGTCGCGGAAGATGCTGGCGTCGGCCTCAAGCGCGAACTCAACAGTTTGCTCGGACGTTATCCGGCGGAGCTTGAGCGCACCCGCGATCAGATTCAGAAACGCACCGACCTCAGCGCCGCCACCCACCAGAAAATCGCCGCAGTGCAGCAAGCCATTGCCGGACTGGAGCCAGTCGTGCGGGCCCAGCACGGACAAATCCAAGGCGAAGTACGCTTGATGCAAGGCGTGATGATCGGTTTGATTCTGCTGATCGCGCTGTTGATCGACACCTTGCAGCGGCGACTGGCCCGTACGCTGACCAATCTCGCGCCGGCACTATCGACCTGGGCCGAAGGCGATTTCAGCCGCGATATTCAACTGGGCAAGACCAACCGTGAACTGCACGACATTGAAGCCTCGCTCAACCGCTTGCGTGCGTATCTGGTCGATCTGGTCGGGACGATTCGTGGCAACGCCGAACAAGTCGTGGGCAGCAGCCGCACCCTCGCCGAGCTGAGCAACGACTTGCACAGCGGCGCCGAACATCAGGCCGGCGACACCGCGCTGATCCGCGATTCTCTCGGCGAACTTGAAGCGACAATCCAGCAGGTTGCCGGTGATGCACAACAGGCAGCAGAGGCCAGCCGTCACGCCGGACTGGCCGTTGTGCATGGCCAGACCGTGATTGGCCAGAGCCTGACCGGCCTGCACGCGCTGGTGGGTGAGGTTCAGGGCAACGCGCAAATGATCGAGCATCTGGCTGAAGAGTCGGCGACCATCGGCGGCGTGTTGACGGTGATTCGCTCGATTGCCGACCAGACCAACCTGCTCGCGCTGAACGCAGCGATTGAAGCGGCGCGCGCCGGGGAAATGGGCCGTGGTTTTGCCGTGGTGGCCGAAGAAGTGCGCTCGCTTGCTCAGCGTACTGCCGGCGCGACTGCCGAAATTCAGACGCTGATTGCCGGCCTGCAAACCGCTGCTCGTCAATCGGTCGAAGGCATGCGCGCGCAGGTCGAACACGCCGAAGCCACCGCCAATCAGGCGCAAGCGGCGGACGGTGCGCTGGATAAAATCGTCGACGCAATCCAGACCATTTCCGAGACGGCGATCCGCATTGCCGATGTCACCGCGCAGCAAAGCGGTGCGGTCAGCGAGATTCGCGATCACAGCGAGCGGATTCATCAGTTGGGTGGGGATAACTTGCTGCGTATCGGTCGTGGCCGTGAGCAGGGTGAGAATCTGCTGGTATTGGGCGGGCAATTGCATACAGCCGTTCAGGCATTCCGCGTCTGATGAGCCGCCTTCGCGAGCAAGCTCGCTCCCACAGGGGGTATGCGTTCCAGTGTGGGAGCGAGCTTGCTCGCGAAGGGGCCCGCCTCATCACCGCTAGTGACCGGATCAAATCACTTGGTCACATATTTCGCGCAAACATCGGCCATCGTGCTGGCTATTGCATAGAACTGGACAGTCACAAAGTCTTTGCGGCATAGTCGCCGGGTTCTGACGACTGCTCATTCATAACAAGGACTACGCAGATGGCAACCCTACTGGTGCTGCACGGCCCCAACCTGAACCTGCTCGGCACCCGCGAACCCGGCACCTACGGTTCAACGACCCTGGCGCAGATCAATCAGGATCTGGAGCGCCGCGCCCGTGAAGCCGGCCATCATCTGCTGTATCTGCAAAGCAATGCCGAGTACGAATTGATCGACCGCATCCACGCCGCGCGCGGCGAAGGTGTCGATTTCATTCTGATCAATCCAGCAGCTTTTACACACACAAGTGTCGCATTACGTGACGCGTTGCTGGGAGTGAGCATCCCATTCATCGAAGTGCATTTGTCCAACGTGCACAAACGCGAACCTTTCCGCCATCACTCTTACTTCTCCGACGTAGCGGTGGGAGTGATCTGCGGCCTTGGCGCCAGCGGTTACCGACTGGCCCTGGAGGCTGCACTAGAACAGCTTGAAACACAGGCAACGACTTGAAATACAAGCGTTAAGCGCCCCTGACCGACCCTTGGGAGTTGATGATTCATGGATATCCGTAAAGTTAAGAAACTGATCGAATTGCTGGAAGAGTCCGGCATCGACGAGCTCGAGATCAAGGAAGGCGAAGAGTCCGTACGCATCAGCCGTCACAGCAAGACCCCGGCTCAGCAGTACTACGCGCCAGCGCCGATGCAAGCACCGGCTGCCGCACCTGTTGCTGCTCCGGTAGCTGCTGCAGCCCCGGTTGCCGCTGCCGCTCCTGCGCTGAACGGCACTGTTGCCCGTTCGCCGATGGTCGGCACCTTCTACCGTAAATCTTCGCCAACCTCGCCGTCCTTCGTTGAAGTCGGCCAGACCGTGAAGAAAGGCGACACTCTGTGCATCGTCGAAGCCATGAAGATGATGAACCACATCGAAGCTGAAACCAGCGGTGTGATCGAGTCCATCCTCGTCGAAGACGGCCAGCCGGTTGAGTACGACCAACCGCTGTTCACCATCGTTTGAACTGCGGAGAGCCTTTGATGACTGCGAAGTTGGAAAAAGTTCTGATCGCTAACCGCGGTGAGATCGCCCTGCGGATTCTGCGTGCCTGCAAAGAGATGGGCATCAAGACCGTCGCCGTTTACTCCAAGGCCGACAAAGAGCTGATGCACCTGGGTCTGGCAGACGAATCCGTCTGCATCGGCCCGGCGTCTGCCGCTCAGTCCTACCTGCACATCCCGGCCATCATCGCTGCCGCTGAAGTGACTGGCGCTACCGCCATTCACCCAGGCTATGGTTTCCTCGCGGAAAACGCCGATTTTGCCGAGCAGGTCGAGAACTCCGGCTTCGCTTTCATCGGCCCGAAAGCCGAAACCATCCGCCTGATGGGCGACAAGGTTTCGGCCAAGCACGCGATGATCGAAGCAGGCGTGCCAACCGTTCCTGGTTCGGACGGCCCACTGCCGGAAGACGAAGAAACGGCGCTGCGCATCGGTCGTGAAGTCGGCTACCCGGTGATCATCAAAGCCGCTGGCGGCGGTGGTGGTCGCGGCATGCGTGTTGTGCACAAGGAAGAAGACCTGATCGCCTTCGCCAAACTGACCCGCACCGAAGCTGGCGCGGCGTTCGGCAACCCGATGGTGTATCTGGAAAAATTCCTGACCAATCCACGTCACGTCGAAGTGCAGGTTCTTTCCGACGGCCAGGGTCATGCGATCCATCTGGGCGACCGCGATTGCTCGCTGCAACGTCGTCACCAGAAGGTTCTCGAAGAAGCGCCGGCACCGGGCATCGACGAGAAGGCGCGCGAGGAAGTTCTGGCTCGTTGCGTCAAGGCGTGCATCGACATCGGCTACCGCGGCGCCGGTACTTTCGAGTTCCTCTACGAGAACGGCCGTTTCTACTTCATCGAAATGAACACCCGTGTTCAGGTGGAGCACCCGGTTTCGGAAATGGTCACCGGTATCGACATCGTCAAGGAGATGCTCAGCATCGCCGCTGGCAACAAGCTGTCGTTCACGCAGGATGACGTGGTAATTCGCGGTCACTCGCTGGAATGCCGGATCAACGCTGAAGACCCGAAAACCTTCATGCCGAGCCCGGGTACGGTCAAGCATTTCCACGCTCCAGGCGGCAACGGCGTTCGCGTCGACTCGCACCTGTACAGCGGTTATGCGGTTCCACCGAACTACGACTCGCTGATCGGCAAGCTGATCACTTACGGCGCGACCCGCGACGAAGCCATGGCCCGCATGCGCAATGCCCTGGACGAAATCGTGGTTGACGGGATCAAGACCAACATCCCGCTGCACCGTGATCTGGTTCGTGACGAAGGCTTCTGCAAGGGTGGTGTGAACATTCACTACCTCGAGCACAAGCTGGCTGGCGAGAAGCACTAAGCTTCAGCCCGCACCAGACAAAGCCGCCTTCGGGCGGCTTTTTTGTTTCTGCAGCAAAGTCAAAAGATCGCAGCCTTCGGCAGCCCCTACCTTGGAATGCAAACTCCTGTAGGAGCTGCCGAAGGCTGCGATCTTTTGATCTTCAACCATGTTCGTGTTCTGCGCCGAGCTCGCGTAAACTTGCGCGCTTCTCGCCGGCCGCTAGGCTGCAATCAATATTTTTCAAAGGTGCCCGCCATGCCTTGGCTGCAAGTACGTCTCGCCATCAGCCCGGAACAAGCCGAAACCTACGAAGACGCTTTCCTTGAAGTGGGCGCCGTGTCGGTGACCTTCATGGACGCCGAAGATCAGCCGATCTTCGAGCCGGAACTCAATACCACCCCGCTGTGGGCGCACACGCATCTGCTGGCGCTGTTCGAAGGCGGCACTGAACCGGCACCGGTTCTGGCTCATCTGGAACTGCTGACCGGCAGCCCGTTGCCCGAGCATCACAGCGAAGTCATCGAAGATCAGGACTGGGAACGCAGCTGGATGGATGGCTTCCAGCCGATGCGCTTCGGCCAGCGCCTGTGGATCGTGCCGAGCTGGCACGCCGCGCCGGAGCCTGATGCGGTCAACCTGCTGCTGGATCCGGGTCTGGCGTTCGGCACTGGCACTCACCCGACCACCGCACTGTGCCTGGAATGGCTCGACGGTCAGGACCTGAAAGACTGCAACGTGCTCGACTTCGGTTGTGGCTCGGGGATTCTGGCGATTGCCGCCCTGCTGCTCGGCGCCAAGGAAGCCGTCGGCACCGACATCGACGTGCAGGCGCTGGAAGCCTCGCGCGACAACGCCGGGCGCAACAACATTGCCGACGAACTGTTCCCGCTGTACCTGCCGGAAGATCTGCCGCAGGTTCAAGCCGACGTGCTGGTCGCCAACATCCTCGCCGGCCCACTGGTTTCGCTGGCGCCGCAACTGTCCAACCTGGTCAAGTCCGGTGGACGTCTGGCGCTGTCGGGCATTCTCGCCGAGCAAGGTGAGGAAGTCGCCGCCGCTTATGCGCAGGACTTCGACCTCGACCCGATCGCCAACCGCGATGGCTGGGTGCGCATCACTGGCCGTCGGCGCTAATATGACCGCCTGCATAATCCGGATCGCCGCATGACCGACAGCTTCGTCACCCAGTGCCCGCATTGCCAAACCAGTTTCCGTGTCAGCCATGCTCAATTGAGCGTGGCCCGCGGGGTGGTTCGCTGCGGCTCCTGCCTGCAAGTGTTCAACGCCGCCAAACAGCTGCTGGAACAACACGCCGGCAAGGACGCGGTGACGCCGGTTGCACCGTCGGTTGTCGAGCCGACGCCGATTATCGAGGCCCCGCCGGTTGTCCAGGCGCCGGCCATCTTCGAACAGCCCGCGCCGCGTGCCATCAGCCAAAAGCAGTGGAGCGCATCCGAGCTGGATCTCGACAGCCTCGATCTGGACGAAGAACTGGCCCGCCTCGAACAACGGGAAATCCAGCCGACCACCGAATTCGGTCGTCCACGCGAAGATGCCCTGAGCGCACGCCGCGACACCCCTGAACCGGATGAAACGCTCTGGCGCGACAGCCTGTTCAGCGAGCGCGCCGATGAACACACGGCTGAGCCCGAGGACGACGAGGCAGAAATCGCCGACATCGAACCGGTCAAATCCGAGCGAACCGAACCTTCGCTATCGCTGGAACCGGTGGATCTGGATGACGAACCGGCAATCCCGCATCTGCGCCTGCACGACCCGATCGACCCGAATGCCCGCCGCGAGCGCTTGTCGGCCAGCGACGAAAGCGCTGACGACGACTTGCCATCGATCGAGCCGCTGCGCAAAAAACGTGAGCGCGCAGAACCCGGCGTACGCGCCGAAGTGCTGCAGGACCTGACCGACGACCCGCTGCAACTGGACTGGCAGAAACGCCGCTCGCCGTGGGGACGTCGCTTGCTTTGGCTGGTGTTGGTCTTGCTGGCGGCAGGCGGACTGGCTGCCCAGTACATCTCCTATCATTTCGATGAACTGGCCCGGCAGGATCAATACCGCCCGTGGTTCCAGCAAATCTGCCCGCAGATCGGCTGCACGGTGCCGTCCAAAGTGGACATCGCCCGAATCAAGAGCAGCAACCTGGTGGTGCGCAGCCATCCGGAGTTCAACGGTGCGCTGGTGGTCGACGCAATCATCTATAACCGCGCGACATTCTCCCAGCCATTTCCATTGCTGGAGCTGCGCTTTGCCGACCTCAACGGCCACCTGATCGCCAGTCGTCGCTTCAAACCCGGCGAATACCTCAGAGGTGATCTCGAAGGTCTGGCGGAAATGCCGCCGCAGACGCCGATCCACATTGCGCTGGACATTCTCGATCCAGGCCCGAAGGCGGTGAACTACAGCCTGAGTTTCCACTCGCCCGAGTGAGTCGCTTCATCGTTTCTGAATTGACGACGGTTTTCTGACTTTGCCACCCACAACCAAACCTGTGGCGATAACAGAATAACTGTTCAGATTTTGTTCAATTCAGCCTTTATCCAGTCATCGAGAGCGGGTATCATGCCAACCCTTTTTCGAACTCTCATGATCCGGCCCCACTTCAGGGAAGTCCTATGTCGGCGGTACGCATCGGCCCATACACATTGCAGAACGGCTTGATTCTCGCCCCGATGGCGGGGGTCACCGATCAGCCCTTTCGTCAGCTGTGCAAGCGTTTGGGCGCAGGGCTTGTTGTCTCGGAAATGGTCACCAGCGACATGAGCCTGTGGAACACCCGCAAGTCGCGCATGCGCATGATCCACGAAGGCGATCCCGAGCCACGCTCGGTACAGATTGCCGGTGGCGACGCGCAGATGCTGGCGAACGCGGCCCGGGCCAACGTCGAACTGGGCGCACAGATTATTGATATCAACATGGGTTGCCCGGCAAAGAAGGTCTGCAACAAGGCCGCCGGTTCCGCGTTGTTGAAAGATGAAGCACTGGTGACCGAGATCCTGCATGCCGTTGTGGCGGCGGTTGATGTGCCGGTCACCCTGAAGATCCGCACCGGCTGGGATCGCGACAACAAGAACGGCCTGACCGTGGCGAAGATCGCCGAGCAGGCCGGGATCACCGCGCTGGCAGTGCATGGCCGCACTCGCGCCGATCTGTACAAGGGCGAAGCCGAGTACGACACGATTGCCGCGATCAAGCAGGCCGTGTCGATCCCGGTGTTTGCCAATGGCGATATCGATTCGCCGGAAAAGGCCCGTTACGTGCTCGACGCGACCGGTGCCGATGGCCTGTTGGTAGGCCGCGCTGCCCAAGGGCGGCCATGGATTTTTCGCGAGATCGATCATTACCTGCGCACAGGCGAGAAATTGCCGGCACCGGAACTGATCGAGGTGGAACACATACTGCTAGAGCATCTGGCCGCACTTCACGCTTTCTATGGGGATGTGATGGGCGTGCGCATTGCGCGCAAGCATGTGGGCTGGTATCTCGCAACCTTGCCGGGCGCCAGGGAGTTTCGCGCCCACTTCAATCGTTTGGATGGTACGGAAACACAATGCGCCAACGTTCGGGAGTTCTTCGCCGAGCGTTACAAGAGCCTGACAGGGGACGAAGAAGGGGTGGCCGCATGACGATGATGACCGAGACTTTAGTGAGTGGAACAGCACCCGTGAGCGACAACGTGAATTTGAAACAGCACCTCAATACCCCGAGCGAAGAAGGTCAGACCCTTCGCGGGAGTGTCGAGAAGGCGCTGCACAATTATTTCGCCCACCTTGAGGGCGCGTCCGTCACGGATGTGTACAACCTGGTGCTCTCCGAAGTCGAGGCGCCCCTGCTCGAAAGCGTGATGAACTACGTCAAGGGCAACCAGACCAAGGCCAGTGAGCTGCTGGGACTTAACCGCGGCACGCTGCGCAAGAAACTCAAGCAGTACGATCTGCTGTAAGCATTCAATCAAACCAGAAAGGCGCCCGCGTAAAAAACGGTCGCCTTTTTTGCTGACTTCCTTTGCTTTTGATGGAAATTGAGATGACCGACCAGACTACCCGCCTGCCGATCCGCCGCGCCTTGATCAGCGTTTCCGACAAGACCGGGATCCTCGAATTCGCCAAGGAGCTCGAAGCTCTGGGCGTCGAGATCCTCTCCACCGGCGGGACGTTCAAGCTGCTGCGCGACAACGGTGTTGCCGCAGTGGAAGTCGCGGATTACACCGGTTTCGCCGAGATGATGGACGGTCGGGTGAAAACCCTGCACCCGAAAATCCACGGCGGCATCCTCGGTCGTCGCGGTATCGACGACGCGATCATGAGCGAGCACGGCATCAAGCCGATCGATCTGGTTGCAGTCAACCTGTACCCGTTCGAAGCCACCATCAACAAGCCAGGCTGCGACCTGCCGACCGCCATCGAAAACATCGACATCGGCGGCCCGACCATGGTCCGTTCGGCAGCGAAAAACCATAAAGACGTAGCGATCGTGGTGAATGCCAGCGACTACGCCAGCGTGCTCGAAGGCCTCAAGGCCGGCGGCCTGACCTACGCTCAGCGTTTCGACCTGATGCTCAAGGCCTTCGAACACACCGCTGCCTACGACGGCATGATCGCCAACTACATGGGCACCGTGAACCAGGCCGCTGAAACCCTGAGCACTGAAGGCCGCAGCGAATTCCCGCGCACCTTCAACAGCCAGTTCATCAAGGCCCAGGAAATGCGCTACGGCGAGAACCCGCACCAGAGCGCGGCGTTCTACGTTGAGGCCAAGCCTGCCGAAGTCGGCATCGCCACTGCGACCCAACTGCAAGGCAAAGAGCTGTCGTACAACAACGTCGCCGACACCGACGCCGCGCTGGAATGCGTGAAGAGCTTCGTCAAGCCAGCCTGCGTGATCGTCAAGCACGCCAATCCATGCGGCGTGGCAGTCAGCCCGGACGCTGAAGGCGGCATCCGTCAGGCCTATGAACTGGCTTACGCCACGGATACCGAATCGGCGTTCGGCGGCATCATTGCCTTCAACCGTGAACTGGATGCCGAGACCGCCAAAGCGATCGTCGAGCGTCAGTTCGTTGAAGTGATCATCGCTCCAAGCGTCAGCGAAGAAGCTCGCGCCATTGTTGCAGCCAAAGCCAACGTGCGCCTGCTGGCCTGCGGCGAGTGGTCGGCTGACCGCGCCGCTGCGTGGGACTACAAGCGCGTCAACGGCGGCCTGCTGGTACAGAGCCGTGACATCGGCATGATCAGCGCCGATGACCTGAAAGTCGTGACCAAGCGCGCGCCGACCGAACAGGAAATCCACGACCTGATCTTCGCCTGGAAAGTCGCCAAGTACGTCAAGTCCAACGCCATCGTCTACGCCAAGAACCGTCAGACCATCGGTGTCGGCGCTGGCCAGATGAGCCGCGTAAACTCGGCGCGTATCGCTGCGATCAAGGCTGAGCACGCCGGTCTGCAAGTGGCCGGTTCGGTGATGGCCTCCGACGCGTTCTTCCCGTTCCGCGACGGCCTGGACAATGCGGCCAAGGTCGGTATCACTGCGGTGATCCAGCCGGGTGGTTCGATGCGTGATGCTGAAGTGATTGCCGCTGCCGACGAGGCTGGCATCGCGATGGTCTTTACGGGCATGCGTCACTTCCGTCACTAAGAACACGTTCCAATGTAGGAGTGAGCCTGCTCGCGATAGCCATTGATCAGTCAAAGCTGCAGTGACTGACACACCGCAATCGCGAGCAGGCTCACTCCTACAGAAAAGCGTCCCTGCGGCGCTCAACAGAATTAGCGTCATCCGAGGTTTTTGAAATGAATGTTTTGATCATTGGCAGCGGTGGCCGTGAACACGCCCTGGCCTGGAAAGTGGCTCAGGATCCGCGCGTGCAGAAGGTTTTCGTTGCACCGGGCAACGCTGGCACCGCCATTGAAGCCAAGTGCGAAAACGTCGCCATCGACGTGCTGGCCCTTGAGCAACTGGCCGACTTCGCCGAGAAAAACGTTTCCCTGACCATCGTTGGTCCGGAAGTGCCGCTTGTGGCTGGCGTTGTCGACCTGTTCCGTTCCCGTGGTCTGGACTGCTTCGGCCCGACCGCCGGTGCTGCGCAACTGGAAGGTTCGAAAGCCTTCACCAAGGATTTCCTCGCACGCCACAAGATCCCGACCGCCGACTACCAGAACTTCACCGAGATCGAGCCAGCCCTGGCTTATCTGCGTGAAAAAGGCGCACCGATCGTGATCAAGGCCGACGGCCTGGCCGCCGGTAAAGGCGTGATCGTCGCCATGACTCTGGCTGAAGCCGAAGACGCCGTGCGCGATATGCTCGCCGGCAACGCTTTCGGTGACGCCGGTTCGCGCGTGGTGATCGAAGAATTCCTCGACGGCGAAGAAGCTTCGTTCATCGTTATGGTCGACGGCAAGAATGTGCTGCCGATGGCCACCAGCCAGGACCACAAGCGTGTTGGCGACGGCGACAGCGGCCCGAACACTGGCGGCATGGGTGCCTACTCCCCTGCCCCGGTGGTCACCGCCGACGTGCACCAGCGCGTGATGGATCTGGTGATCTGGCCGACCGTGCGCGGCATGGCCGAAGAAGGCAACGTCTACACCGGTTTCCTTTATGCCGGTCTGATGATCGACAAGGCCGGTAACCCGAAAGTCATCGAGTTCAACTGCCGCTTCGGCGATCCGGAAACCCAACCGGTGATGCTGCGTCTGCAATCGAGCCTGGTGCTGCTGGTCGAAGCCGCGCTGGCGCAAGCGCTGGACAAGATTGAAGCACAGTGGGATCCACGTCCGAGCGTCGGCATCGTGCTGGCTGCTGGCGGCTACCCGGGCGACTACGCCAAGGGCGCCGCGATCAACGGTCTCGATGCTGCGGCGAAGCTGGAAGGCAAAGTCTTCCACGCCGGCACCGCACTGAAAGACGCTCAGGTTGTCACTGCCGGTGGTCGCGTGCTCTGCGCCACGGCAATGGGCGCCAGCGTCGGTGAAGCGCAGCAGCAAGCCTACAAGCTGGCGGCCGCCATCGACTGGGAAGGCTGCTTCTACCGCAAGGACATTGGCTACCGCGCCATTGCCCGTGAACGTGGCGAAACCCAGGAATAAGCTGTCGTTGTAGCCCGGCGAGGAATGCCATTCCCTGCCGGGCTGTTCCACCGTCGCGCATCGTTATATTCTGGCATCAACCTACGAAGGGATTTCGCCGTGCGCTGGCTCAGGATTGCCATAAGCTTCACCGTCACGTTGCTGACCTTGCTCTGCATGCTCCCGGCCCAGGCCGCGCAAGGCAGTGGCTGGTCGGTATTGCTCGACGATCAGGGCAATCTGCAACTGAGCGATATCCGCTCCGCTCGCTACACCAATCAATTCAGCCCCATCGACCTTGACCGCCTCACCGCGTCCGCGCCCGATGGCGCCCTGTGGCTGCGTTTCCGGCTGGCACCGGGCAAGCACGAACAAGTGCTGCGCATCTTTGCCCCCGACCTGTCACAGCTCAATCTCTACGTGCTCGACGGCAACCAGCTGATCGAGCAACGCAACACCGGCACCGACCAGCCGCAGGCCGAACGGCCGTTGCCGAGCAGCGACTTCATGTTGCCGTTGCCGCAGAGCGACAAACCCCTCGAGGTCTATCTGCGCCTGGTGTCCGACCATCAGTTGCGCCCGCACGTCACCCTGCAATCGGCGGTGATGAGCGCGGCCAACCACAATCAGACGCTGGTCTTCGGTTTACTGTTCGGCTGCCTCGGCATGCTGCTGTTGCACAACCTGGTGCGCTACGCCTACTCGCGCTCGCGCAGCAGCTTATGGCTGGCAGTCTGCGAAGGCCTGTTGGGCCTCAGTCTGTTGCTATTGCTCAACCTCGCCGGCCCCTGGCTGCCGAACTGGCACGCGATCCAGACACCGGGCGCCTATCTGGCCCTACTGCTGACCGCCCCCGCCGGCTTGATGTTTGCGTTGCGCTTCTTCGCCCCGCTTGGTCCGCATCCACTGAACAAACTGTTGCTGGGCGACATTCTGTTTATCGTGACCTGCAGCCTGTTGTTGCTGTTCGTCAACACCCTGCCGCTGAACATCATCACTTATGCACTGGTGGCCCTGGCCGGCCTGAGCATGTTGTTTGTCGCGTTCTATCACTGGCAGAAGGGTTATCGCCCGGCGCGCTTGTTCGTCGCGGCGATGGTGGTGTTCAACATCGGCACATTGATCATTCTTCCCGCCTTGCTGGGGCTGACACTGGTCTCGCCGCAAGGCTTGATCATGACCCTGATGGCGTTCATCTGCATCAGCGGTCTGTTGATGAGCATCGCCCTCGGCGAGCGCCAGCGCAGCATCACCGAAAGCCGTTTCAGCGTCAGCCGCGATCTCGCCGCGAGCAATGCCGAGATCAACGCCAAAGCCGAATTCCTCGCCAAGATCAGCCACGAAATCCGCACGCCGATGAACGGCGTATTGGGCATGACCGAACTGCTGCTGGGTACGCCGCTGTCGGTCAAGCAACGCGACTACGTGCAGACCATCCACAGCGCCGGCAACGAACTGCTGACGCTGATCAACGAGATCCTCGACATCTCCAAGCTCGAATCCGGGCAGATCGAACTGGACGACGTGCAGTTCGACCTTAATGCCCTGATCGATGATTGCCTGAGCATCTACCGGGCCAAGGCCGAGCAGCAGAACGTCGAGCTGATCAGCTTCATCCAGCCTCAGGTTCCGCGCGTGATCAGTGGCGATCCGACGCGCCTGCGCCAGACACTGCTGAGCCTGCTGGAGAACGCCCTTAAGAAAACCGACGAGGGCGAAGTACTGATCGTCGTCGCCCTCGATGAGCGCAGCAGCAAACCGCGCCTGCGCATTGCCGTGCAGGACAGCGGCCAGCCAATGGAGCAGGAAGAGCGTGATGCCTTGATGCACGCCGAACTGCACAGCAAGCATTTCCTCTCGGCCAATCGCCTGGGCGGCAATCTGGGGCTGGTGATCGCACGGCAATTGATTCGTCTGATGCACGGTGAGTTCGGCATCAAGAGCGGCACCACTCAGGGCAGCACCTTGTGGCTGACCCTGCCACTGGATCCGGATCGCCTCGAACACCCGACATCCGACCTCGACAGTCCGCTTCAAGGGGCACGGGTGCTGGTGGTCGATGACAACGACACTTGCCGCAAAGTACTGGTCCAGCAATGCAGTGCCTGGGGCTTGAACGTCAGCGCCGTGCCATCAGGCAAAGAAGCGCTGGCACTGTTGCGCACCAAGGCGCACTTGCGTGATTACTTTGATGTGGTGTTGCTCGATCAGAACATGCCGGGCATGACCGGCATGCAACTGGCGGCCAAGATCAAGGAAGACCCGAGTCTGAATCACGACATCTTGCTGATCATGCTTACCGGCATCAGCAATGCGCCAAGCAAAATCATTGCGCGCAACTCGGGGATCAAACGCATCCTCGCCAAACCGGTGGCCGGCTACACCCTCAAGACGACGCTCGCCGATGAACTGAACCAGCGCAACAAAGGCCAGGTGGTGTTCCAGCCGCAAGTGGTCAGCCCGGCCACGGCGGCGAAAGTGCCAAGCGATTTCCGCATCCTCGTTGCCGAAGACAATACGATTTCGACCAAAGTGATTCGCGGCATGCTCGGCAAGCTCAATCTGCAACCGGACACCGCCAGCAATGGCGAGGAAGCGCTGCAAGCGATGAAGGCGCAACGCTACGATCTGGTGCTGATGGACTGCGAAATGCCGATACTCGACGGTTTCTCCGCGACCCAGCAATTGCGCGCATGGGAAGTCAGTAACCAACGCATTCGCACGCCCATCGTGGCATTGACGGCGCACATTCTCGCCGAGCACAAAGAGCGCGCGCGCCAGGCCGGGATGGACGGGCACATGTCCAAGCCCGTCGAGCTGTCGCAGTTGCGCGAGCTGATCGAGCACTGGGTCGCCCAGCGTGATCAGCAGAACCGGACAGCCTCGACGTTCTGAATTGTCCTGGTCGCCGAGTCGATCATATTTCCAGATCGCTCAAGTACTTGAGCGAGCCAGTAATTACCGACTTTTTCACCTTCTCTCGAAACTGCGCGTAGTGGAGGGTATTGAAGGTGATGGCGGCGAACTGTTCAACGCTGTCGTGGATCAGTGTTTGATCTTCGCTGAACAGAAATCCCGGCACGGCTCGCTCAATCTGAAACTGTCGATGATAGACGCCCATTTCCACCTTGTTCGGTCCGTTCAGGACGCAGGGAATCATCTGAAAAAAACCAGCGTTAGCGCGAAGGCTGGCGGACTCAAACAGGTTGAGCGCCACTGCGTTTCGCTCCATCGCCACCAGAGCACGGCGCATTGGCTCGCAGAATGCTTCGCCGAGGTTGCTTGAGATACGCTGCGTGGCCTGCGTGGACATCCGGCGGTTATTCAATGGCGCCAGTGTTTGCGGTTTCGGCATATCCCAGCCGACAAACCTGAGCACGTTGCAGTAATACTCGAACCAGTCACCCGACAGTCCGTCATTGAATGCCGCGCGCGTAGCCCGTTGTGCATAGGCGGTGCTCATGTAGATGTCGTCCCGATGTGACGCCGGCAGACCACCGGCAAATGCCACGACACTGGCACCCACCACTGCGGCCTGCGGTGTATTGAGGTCCGTCACGATTCAATCTCCGCTGGCAGAGTCAATGTTGCGACGCTGCTGGCACGCCGATCCCTGACTTTCAAGGCAATGGCCCTGCGCGCAGGGCCATAAAGGGTTTCGGAAAGATTGGCCCGCGCGTGATTCGCCTGGACCACGCCTCGTACATCAGCGGGTTGAAACACTTGTTGCAACGGATTGGAAGTCAGCGCTTTGCGAGTCTTGAATTGGACATACGAGGTTGTGATCGAGGACGGTGAGTTCGCGCAGGTGACCAGCAAGCGCAAATCCATCGACGATGCCGGTGCGGTGATCGATTGCCCCGCGTCAGAAACTGTCATGTAACTGCGCAACAACTGGATGCCAGGCTCTTCGCCCGACATCTTTGCCATTCGTGCCAGCACATTGGTCATTGTGCGGGTTTGCCCCAAAGCGCCCTGGCTTAGCGCGGCGGTAAAAAAATCCAGGGAAGTTTCTTCCGCTTCGTCGCTGACCTTCCAGGTCTGACTGGACTTTTGATGGCGCAACCAGAAGTCATCGAGAACGCCTACATAAGCGTCGTACCAATTCACGCCCGGAAACTTTTCAATCCTTTTGTTGGCCACCAGTTGCGCCAATAACGTTGAGTCAATCAGATCATCATAAACTTCCATCTGATCCGTTTCAGGCAAAACCAGAATGGAAGCGCCGACAACCAATATCAAACAATCGTCAGTCATATTGTTTTCTCCCATACAAAAAAGGGCGGCCGACTTTCGACCACCCTTTCACATCAATTAAATATCATATTCTTCGATTTTCGAAACAGCATTCAGGCCCAGTTTTTTCCGGATAGTATCGCGAGCTGCATCAGCGACCAGTGTATTTTTGGCAAATACCGTTTCACCACGGTACAACTTAACATTGCGGACATCCACGTCTACAAACAAGACTTTGGTTGAAGTGTTCCTGCGCAGGAAACGTACGGCACCCATCGCCATGATTGCTTCGCCGTTTACTTCAGTGCAGGCTGCGGCCGTAACGCCACCGACGCCATTGTTCAGCAGATTTCGCTCGTACACCGTCAGGGCGGTGTCACGCTTTTGCAACGCGGCGATGGCGTCCCCAGCGACTTTCAGCATCAACGCGGTGGTGGGACCCGGGACGGCGACACCTGCAATCACCGAGCCGAGAATTTCCAGCACCAGTTTATCCATCCGGACACTGGTACCGGCGACTTCCAGGTTACTGTAGTACTTGCTGACCGGTGTCCAGCCGGCGTTGGTCATGACCTCGCGGAATAACAGATACCACTCCTGGCCCTGATGCTCCAGCGGATACTTTTTGTTCGCCACCAGACTTGCGAAAAGAAAAGCGTTCTGCGCATCGGATCGATTCTGGTCACTGAGACCACCCGAGAAGGACAAGATACCTTCGCCAACGATAGAACCTTTGGTCGGGGCTTCAACCACGTCTCCCGAGTCGATACTCAGAGCAAAACTGCGACTCTGAATAGCCGCAGGCTCATCAACTTCATATTGCTGCAAGTTGCCAACGCAGTTGGAAATATAAGCTCGTTGAATGTATTGGTTATGCATCATGGATTCCTTATCCTTATTAAAACAAGCCCTCATGAACTTGTGAAAACAACCATAACCAAAGCATTAACCAACAACAAACCAAAACATGTAACACCAATTACCAAAGCAACTAAACAACACATAACCAACCAATAACACAACAACTTCAAAAGACTTTAAAGTCATGACACCCACAAGTCATTGAACGACTGATAGACTCCTTCCCACACTCTCCTGCTGCGAGCCAAGACCATGCTCCACGTGTTGTTCAGCGTTTACCTGAAGATGCTGGTGCTCTATAGCCCGTTCTTCGTGTTGTCCTGCTTTATCAGCCTGACCCGTGGTTATTCGCGCAAGGAGCAACGGCGCCTGGCCTGGAAGGTGGCGATCGCCACTCTGGTTTCCAGTGTGCTGCTGTATTTGTTCGGGCGGGTGATATTCGATGTGTTCGGCATCACGGTCGATGCCTTCCGTATCGGTGCCGGCAGCGTGTTGTTCATCTCTGCGCTGGGCATGGCGCAAGGCAAGTCCGTGGTACAAACCGACAACGTGCAGCAGGACGTGACCATCGTACCGCTGACCATTCCGTTGACCGTTGGCCCCGGCACTATCGGTGCACTGCTGGTGATGGGGGTCAGCCAGCCGCACTGGGACGACAAACTCACGGCGATCATGAGTATTGCGTTGGCCAGTTTCACCGTCGGCGTGGTGCTCTACCTGTCCAACCGCATTGAGCGGATTCTCGGCGACCAGGGTTTGCAGATTGTCAGTCGTTTGATGGGTTTGTTTGTTTGCGCACTGGCAGCGCAGATCATCTTCACCGGGGTCAAAGGCTATCTGGTGTCCTGAACCAGTGCCTCGAACCATGATCGGACAGCAGAACGCCGCGAACAGCCTTGTTCGCGGCGTTCTATCGTGAGGCGGGCTTAGCCGGCAATGGCCGGCTCGGCGGTCAGTGCCCGGAATGTCACGCTGCCACGTCCTTTCCTGGCCTGCAACTGCCGCACCCACGCGGAGATCGGCAAGGATTGCCGGGCTTTGAAGGCGAGGAATACTTCCCCGCGCAATGACGGATCGGATGAGCCCACATCACGGAATATCAGTGCATGCTCATTGGCTGGATCGACGATGACCAAATGCTCCTGCACGATCTCGAACAACAGGTTATCCGGCGTGTCGACGTCCCAGATCAACTTGCCCGGGATCGCCGGCGATTGCCCCAGTGCATGGCGACAGTCGACGACAACCGCGTCCAGTCTCGACCAGGCGTCCTTCGACAAATGACAGGTCACACCGCCCTGTCCCAATCGCACGACCAGCGTTCTGACATCGTCGGCAATCAGCGGTAGCAGATCATTTATTTTGTCGTGGCCTTCAAGGGTCATGACCTGTGCATCGCGCTGAAGATAGTCGAACGGCCCGAAGCTGTGCAGGCCTGGATACGCCTGCACCGTGCCCTGCCGACGCTCGTGCAGTAAGACATTGACCTGATTGCGGGTGCCCAGCATGACAACGTCCGCAGGCAGGCGGTCGGCGGCAATGCTCACCAGCCGAGCGCTGCGCACGTCGTACCACTGCAAATGGCCAGGCGCAGACTCCACTGACACAAATGCGCCATGTTCAACCCTGGCCAACAAGGCTTTCATGTGCTCTACCAGTTGCTCGCCTTGTGCCGCCACCCAACGACGGTCGACAGCGGTGACCAAGGCTGTCTGCTGATGCCCCAGTTGCAGCGTTACGCCGTCAACGGTTGTACCGCGCAACCCGGAGCCATCCACGGCGACGTCGCTAAACCGCCAGTCACGCCACGCCCGCTCGGGAACTGGCAGAACGTCGTTGTGCAGCAGTTGCGCCCCTTCTCCAAATGCCCGGACAAGCTGCTGTGGTTCAACGAACCCCTGTGTCCAGATTTCACCTGTGGACATATTGAACAGCCAGGCCGCCCGATTATCGGAGGCCATGCCCAGCAAGCGCACTGGAACGTCGCGTCCCGGATCGCACAAGAGCAGACGGCCGTTGACACACCAGGCACTCAGGTTGCCGTCTCCGGCCAGGTTGCGTAAACCGACGATCGCAAAACTGTCCACCGGATAACGTTTGGCAAGCGGCTCCAGCGCCAGCCACCAGTGCGTATGATCCTTCAGCCACTGCTCACCGACACCGTACAGGGGGAACTCGCCTTGGGCAGACAGATTAAAGAGTCGTCCCTCGTCGTCCAGAATCAGGTAGCCGTTCTCGACCGCCACGATTTGCTTGAGCCCTGGCGGCTGCACCCAGCGATCCGACCACTGTTCGACACCTTGCACTACCACCCGCTGCCGGCGACAAAGGGTCTGCTCCAGACGGTTGTAGATGAAGTAGACATTTTTTTGCTGCGCCATCGGCAACAGCACCAGGTCCGCCAGATTCTTGATCGAGTCCGGCCAGCCACGGGCATGACGCGCCTCAGGCAATGGATGAATCAACAAACGATCGAGACTGCGAATCCAGACGATATCGCGCTTGTCCGTGTCGAATGTCCAACTGACGGAAACGTACGTCGCCGGTTGCCAGTCGACGGTGGTCTCACCGTCTCGCTCAGCGACGGGACGAAGCACTGTGTGCTCGCCCAGCACCGATGCCCAGTCGCCCAGGATTTCGCTGGCGAATACGGTCGCCTGCAGCTCCGGCGCCATGTCATGGGTGACGGAACCCAGCAGCAGTTGCTGCCGGTGGATCAGGTAATTGAACCGTCGGGGCCCATGGGCGCCGGTGACAGTCTGCTCGACATGAATCACGCCATGTGCATCCATCTCGACGGGGCCAATCAGGCTTTCGCCCTCAGCCACGATCAACCGATAGCGATACCTGAGCAGCCCACTGACGGCATCGACCTGCCAGATGTCATAGCTGTCCGGCAGATAGAAATACGCATACCCATCGGCCACCAGTGCCAGTTGTGCATCCTCGGTATCGGCGATGTCTTCGTTGCGGATGTAGACGAAACGGTCCTCCCGGGCGTCATACCAGGCGGTGGTGGAGCGCGGCGCCTGCGGCGACTCGAACGGGATCAGCCAGTCATGCACCGGCGTGTAGGGCAGTACCAGGCGATGCTCGCGGGCCAGCGCTCTGAAATGCGTCAATAACGCTTGCTCATCAAGCCCCTCCGGAGCGCTTTGCTGGATGACATCCAACTGACGCTTGCCACGGTTAACGCTGAACAATTGGTGATCGCCCGTGCGAATCAGCAGCGAATGACGTCCATGACCGGTCACTTTCACGTGAACATTACCGATATACAGATCGCCCAGTTGCTCGATCCGGACATCACTTTCGCGCGCCCAACCGGCCTCCAGTACCCATCTGGAGGAGTACTGGCTCGACGACACGAGTTCTATGTGAGCGTCTGGATTTAGCGCCAGTGTGCAATGCGCGCCAACGCCGAAAATCTTGTATGACACCTGATTTTTCCAGGCGCGGGGCAGCGACGGGACCACGAGCGTGCGTTGAGTCCTGTCCAGAAGAACCTCGATAACGGTTTCGCGATACTGAGGAAGCAGACGGCTGACGATGTAGTGCGAAGGAAATGAGTAAAACGAAAACAGAAAAAGCCAGTTGCCGTTTGCTTGCCGTTTTTCCAGACGGCGGGCGATGTCGAAACCGCGGTCGTGCCGCGAAGAAGCAAACGGCAGCGCCTTGTATTCATAGCCATAACAGGTCTCGGGGGTGCACGGCAGGACGATGGCTTGTCCCTCGGCCGGTGCGAACGCAAGCTGCCCGGGCAAACCCAGGTGTTGGCGTACATTGATCGCCCGGGAGTAGTCGGCGTCGAAATCCGGCACACCGAAGTGGTCGCGTAACGGGTAAAGCCTGGGGCTGTCGAGTATCAGCGCAGTGGCTGCCAGATCGATTCTTTTGACCACCAGCGCCGGCGCCACAACCCACGCCTTCAGGGCGGCATCGAAGCGATAACCGACGCCGCGATGGGCCTCTTGCAGATCCGCAAAAAACGTCCCGACTTCCTGGGCGTTGCGTGCGATGGCGGCAAACCCTTGGGCAAGCGCCGCCACGCCCACAGCCAACCCGCCCAAAATCACCCCGGCGCCGCCCAGCACCGCAGCGGCAGTCGACGCGCCAGCTACTGCCGCTCCAATCCCGCCGGCCGTCAAGGCCAGACTGGCGGAGTCAAACGCCAGCTGCGTGCCGAATTGCGCTTTTTCAACATCGTCGCCAGCGGTTACCAACTGATAAATATCAAACCCGACGTTGGCCAGTCCCAGCACGGCCCCGATACCTTCATTGGCTGCATGCCCCAACGCCTCTGAGACCACTGAGGCACAAGTGCGGGCGATGATCTTTTCTTCCCCCAACGCGGTTTTGACCAGTTGAACCAGACCGACTACATCCACGACATTGCCATGCAGCAACTGCGCGTAATTGAGGTAAGCGTGCAGACGTACCGCGGTGGTCAGCGTGCGGCCTTCGCCTTCACGTCCGCGCAAGGCGTTCATCAGCGCCTGGATCGCGAAACCGGCATTGAGGGTATGAACACTGCCAGCCTCGGTCGGATCCAGTACCGCCACGGTTGCGACCGGTTTGCGCGCCAGCGTTGTAAACTGCTCGGACAACCAGTTTTTGATCCGCAGCAGTCGGTGGTCGTCGCTGACAACCTGCACCACACGTTCAGGCTGCGCCGGGTCGATCATATGCAATCGATACTGGCCCTCAGGGGTGACTTCCAGGGTGTCGAACAATGGCACCAACGGCGTGGCCGACGTATGAAGGTCTTGCAGCGCCGTCGTCGCATGAGCGATCTGCTGCCCCCACCAATGACTGTCCAGCCCGAGCAGGCTGGCCCCCAGATGAGAATTTTCGACCAGTGATCGACCATGAGCGCTGTTCAGACGCTGGCGCAACTTGCCGGCTGGCTGCCCGGGCAACGGCTCGCCCTTGAGCATCTTCGCCACCTCGAACCCGGTGGACAATGGCAAGGCCGCCACGCGCTCGCCCTGCAACTCGATCAGGTCGAACGTCGGCCGGATCTCGGCACCGTAGGCCGCATAATATTTGGCCATGCCCATCTTCAGGAAAAAGTGCTCCAGCGCCCGCTTGAGCATCGCGGCACTCTCGAATTCGAACACGCCGAAGTTGGGGTCGTAAAAATGATAGAGGACCTTTTCACCCTCTACGGTTTTCGCCACCAGCATCGAGTGATTGTCCGAGTTGAGCAACAACGTTCGGGTGCTTGTATGGTTCTCCAGTGCCGTGGTGATCTGACCCAGATCAGCCCGCGAGAGCGTCGTGCCCACCTCACTCAGCCGGGTCCCTCGCAGTTCCTCCAGCGCTTGTACAAAAACAATCGAATCATTCTGCTGTGGCTCAAGAACGGCCAGGTAAAAACGTTCGCGCAGGTGATGGGAAGCCGTTTCGCCCGTCGCAATGGCAGCGGCCATCATCAAGGCCAGGGGATAACAGCGCCCCCCAATCGTTTCGCCAACGCCATCAAGCAATAGATCTTGCGGTACGGGTTTCACGCCGCTGACTTCGATTTGACTGAAGACCTGATCCATCTGCTGGCCAATCTGCAAGCGATGTTCAAGCGTGGCCACTTGTTGTATCTGTGCAACGTAGCGTCCCCACTGTTGCAGGGTCTGCGCCTTTATCAGCGCAGCTTTTTTCAGATCCAGCGCGCTGACCGATGCTGCCGATTCAGCGATCTCGCCGGCCAGACCACTCAGGAACGCTGCATCTTTGCGGGTATACAGATGTCGTTCAATGACGGCATAGCGACTCGAAGCACCCAGCTCACGAACACTGTTGGCCAGGTTATCCAAATCACCGCTGTACGCGTCAAAGCGTTGGCTGTGCAGCGAGTCGATTCCCAGCAACACGCCCAACGCCAAACGCTGCAGTGGCGTTGTCTCGGCCAGTGTCAGCTCACCATGGGCCATCGCGCTCAACACTTCATCCAGCCCCAGATTCAGGAATCGCCTGTCTGGCGGAAAAGCCGCAGGTCGCGCTCTGAGCGGCTGATCCTTGATGAGCTGACGATCGGCAAAACTCAGGGGCAAAGGATCCTCGAACGTCATCGTCCCGTCGAAGCCCTGACGCATGGCCTCGACAAAGCGATCGCCGAGCCCGTCGACCAGACGCTGCAAGATATCGGTCAGCAGCACCGCACGCCCTTCAATCAGAGGCCAACCCTGCTCGAATTCAATGCTCGAACCCTTGAGCAATTGCGCGACATCGCCCTTGTAGCGGGTTTTGTAATGGCCTTGCTTCCAGCGCGCCTGCTCATCCTCGACCCATTTCACCGGATCGGTCGCGTTGTCTTTCCAGGAGTGATCCAGCTCTTCTTCGGTGGCACGGTTGACCGAGGCGTAGCGTGCAATGGCGGCCTCGGTGCGAATTTCCCTGGCCTGCTCCGGAGTGAGATGCACTCTGGCGTAATCGGCCATGGCGTCGCGTATCGCACCCGGGCCGGTCAAATAGATGGTGCCTTCGCTCTGGCGCCGGATCCCGTCACTGAAGTAGCTCGCAGCCGCACTGGCGAGAAAGCCTGCGAGCATTTCTTCCTGATTCGGCAGTTCGCGGAACGGGCCGTAAGTCTGTTCAAGAATCGTCTGCGCCAACGACAACACACCTTCAGAGTCAGTCAGTGCGACACCACGCTGCGCCGCTTGGCGTAGCGTGTCGTCGACCAACTGATAGTTGAAGCGAATACGTTCGATCACCGCTTGCAGCGTCGCCGATCCGGCATGGGCCATCAGGAACGCATTGGTCATCGAATTGCCTTCGGCGACTGCTCGCAACATGAAGGGGCGAGCCAGCAAATCGGTCGGTGCCTGGAAAACCTGGCTCAGTGCCGGGCGGCTCTGAGCGAACGCTTCAAACGCCGCACGGTGCTCTGCCGGGATGCGCTTGGCATAGCTGTTGGAGGGCTGACGGCCCGGCATCCAATCGGGATTATGGTTGAGCAGCAGCTGCAAAATACCCAGGCGGGCGTCAACACCCAGAACCTCAAGATCGACCCCCGCCAACTTCGCCACCAAAGGCGGCAAGTTATCGACATCGGCATAGCTGCCACTCTCGCGATACAGCACTTCGACCCGCACGATATCCGAAGCTGCCGCCAGATTGCCGCGCAAACGCATTTCCTGCTCATAGAGGCTCTGAAGCTGCAAGGGAACAGACGCCGCGTCAAGGTCGCGCAACTGCAGATCGCCTCCGGCCATGGCTTGCAGGGTGCGACGGTTCTGCTCGCGCAGTACCTGCAATGACGCCGCATCCTGACCATAGGCGCGAACCAGCAGATCAATCCGTGCGTCATCGGCGGATTGCCCTTTGGCCACAGCCTCATTGAGGTGTGCCTGCATCTGCCGCTTCAGCACAATGGCACGCTCTTCGTATAGGTCAGCCAGCGCATTTTCATCGACGGTTTTATCGCCGACATGGGCCAGGGCGTCAGCCTTGGCAGCCTCGACCATCAGCTTGTTGGTCTGATATGCCAGCAGCGCATCGCTGTCGTACCAGAGATTGAGCGTGTACCCCTGCCCGGCAAGCACCTGCTTCCAGACATTGAGGTAATCACGCTGAATCTCGCCAAGCCCGCCCCCCAGCCAGACGAAGTGCAGCGTTTTTGCAACGCGTGTCGGCGCGGTTTTGAGCAGTTCGACCCCCACATGCACCCGCGACTCGAAGGCTTCGACCCGCTCGTAAATTCGCGCCAGATCCGGGGCGGACGCTTGCTCGGTTGGCAACGGCGGTTCCACCTCGCGTCTCACCCGACTCGATCCCAGCAAAGGCTCCAGCGTCTGACGTAACAGCCGCAACGGCTCAAGCAACTGCTGTGAATCCTGGGCGCCGGCACAGGCGGCGTAATAGCGCAGCAGCGCGTCGTAATGCTTGTTGTTTTTATGCAGTAACAACGCCTGTTCAAAATCACTACGCGCAAAGAGCGCTGCAAAGTTCACAAAACTCTCGCCAACTGCAACTTCAATATCTCGCATGATGCCCTCGAAATCTTTCAAAAGAATAGTAACGAGCACCACGCTAATCATTAAATCGGCAAATCTCAAAAAAGAACAAACTCAATTATTTTCAGAAATCATGTGCAACTTAAATATCTGATCAATCATCAGAACAATCGCTTTCCGTATATTTCCGCCGAGCATCAATACCTTTAAAACCTGAACAACCTAAAACAAATAAAAACAATTAAACGTAAAAAGGTCGTGAACTCGCGACCACGACCTTTTTACGTTTTAGTTTCGCTGTATATTTCAGGCCAGCTGTTTTACTAACTTCTCCAGTGTTGCAACCTCTACATCGGACTGTACGTATGCCAGCGCATCAAGCCACTGGTCGACACCTCGCCGGTAGTCCACCGCGCCGAGCCTGATGCTTATCTGCAGCAGCCTGCCTGACTCGTCACCTTCCGGCGCGACATTACGCACGATCAGGCTGTGGGCCGTATCCGGGTCTGAGATTACCAACTGCCCGTCGACCAAAGACACCAACAGGCGCTCGGCAGCGTCCACGTCCAGTACCAAAGTACAGATAGGCGTATCGACTGCACCTTGCGGACGCTGGCGATCGACTACGATGCAGTCCAGCCGTTGCCAGGCTTGTTCCGACACCCGATAGCTCAATGCCTTGGCACCATAGGTGAGAATCAGTTTTTCGACCCCGTCAGGCAGCATTGCCATGATATCGGTGACCTCACCACTCACCTCGAGCGCCAGGAGCTCGCCTTCGCGTCGGGCGTAACTGTCTTGTACCCAGACGCCCTGCGCCGCCCCGCGACTGTAGATCAGGCTGTCAATCGGGTCGAACAGCATGGCCACCGATGTGTCGCGCGCGCCAAGAAACACCGACCACTGACCATCGGCCCGACCCGAAATATCAAAGAGGCGATCCAGTTCCGGCACAAAGTACGTATAGCGACCCTGGGAGTCTTCGACGTGCACAACCGGTGCATGGGCTTGTCCGCTCAATAACGCCTTCAAGCGGGCCTGCAACTGCTCGGCGGTCTGCCCGGCGATTAACGACCATTGTCTTTCGACGCCGACGATACGTGCCGGCTGTTGATCGAGCAGTTCCAGGTTAACGCCTTGGCGGGTACGCCCGAGCAACCCTTGCCCCTGCGTCAGCACCTCGGCGAATGACCATTGCCCCCAGACTTTTTCCGCCACTGGCAGCAACGTGCGATCCAGTAACCGCGGGCCGTTGGCAAACGCTGCGCGCAACGTCTGGATCTGCACCAGCGCCTGGCGATAAAGCTGCCCCGCCGAAATGTCCAGCAGCCACGCGGCCTGCTTGTCGGGCGTCAGCCCAAGCAAAGCCAGCTCCGTACCTTCACCGACCTCAGCGAGCAATACCTTCGCGCCGATACACCACGCCGCCACTGAGTGCAGGCCGGCAACGTTACTCAACCCGATGATCGAAAACGGCGCATCCCGATAAGCATCGGCCAGCGCCGGTAATGCGCTGAGCCAGTCGGCATGGCTGCGCAACCAGTGGGCGCCGATGCCAACGAATTGCAGCGCGCCTTGCTTGTCGACCTCAAACAGGCGTCCGTCTGCCCGGGTTGCGATGTAGCGCTCAGCGAATGAACTGACATCGATGACATCCTCGGCGACGACTTGCCCACCCGCCGGCCCGGCTCCACGACGCAGCAATCGGGCCTGCTTGCTGTAGAACAGCGGCAGATCGTCCAAGCCGTCATCCCAGGTCAGCAGGATCGTGTCCAGCTTGAGCCCGGTGCTATGGGCCAACTGGAAATACAGCCGGTCAGCCAGACGGATCCAGCCCAGATCTCGCAGCGTTTCTTTCTCATGGCTGCGAATCTGCACGAACCCGGCGGGCCCCCACGTGCTCAGGCTCGACGCCATGCCAGACGTGCCATCGGCATAGGTCTGCGGCGTATTGAAGCGAGCCACCAATGCATGCCAGTAATCGGCCGGACGCCTAGGCGTGTAATCGCTCCAGGCGGCTGATGTATGGATGCCGGCAAGCACTGCAGAATATTCAGTCAGCAGGTATTCGAATGCGATCTCTACCCCTCCGTTGACTTCAAGCATTTTCTGCCGCAGACGCAGGCCGTTGGCAGTCTGTTCGCAGCCAATGATCCTTGCACCACCGCCAGGGTTCATCAGTCGGTAGCGATGCTTGACCGTGCCGGTGATCGCATCGACCCGCCAGACCGTCGCGTGCCCGGGGTGATAAAACCATGCCTGCCCGGCGTTGGCTGCAGCCAATACAACGCCGTCATTGACATCCTCTGGCAGGTTGCGCGCATACAACAGCCGGGCACGCGCAACGTCGTAATAGGCGGTGACCAGGACGGGCCGCAGCGCAGCGTCCATAGGCACCCGGAATTTGTGTAACGGCACAAAAGCCGCTGCAACGCGTCGCTCCACCACGCGTGTCCGAACGCGTGCCAGCAGCGCAGCCTGCGAATCCTGTTGCTCCTGGGTGACAGACACCAGCAGCAGACGCTGGTTTTTCCAGTCGAGACTGAACATCTCGCCATTGCTCAGTTGGATGAAGTCCACCTGACCCTCGATCCGTATTCCATCGACACTGAGAAACGACTCTTCAAATCGCACCTTGTTTTCGCTGACCCATGGCGCATGAAGTACCCACTGGGTCGCCGCGTAATTGCGCAGGAAAACGGCAACCAGACCGGGAGTCAACCAGAGCTGGCGAGCACCTGGTGAACGGCTGAAGATCTCGTAGGAAATGCACTGTTTCCATTCTGCCGGCAATGTCGGCACCAGCAACTGGCGCACCTGTTCGTCCAGCGTCACCACAATCCGTGTGGGCTTGTTGAACGGGTAGAGCTTGTAGAGGATGTGCGGGAACGGTGTGTTGGCGAAGAAATAGAAACGCTGGTTGCCATGCCTGTCGTACTCCAGCTTGTTGACGGTACTGTTGCGCAGGCTCGGATACCAGGTTTGCATGAGTGGCTGGTGGAGCTCATCAGCCAGGACGCCAAATGGCAGAAGCGTGCTGAGGAAGCTCGCTGAGGCCTTTTCGCTTGCTTGCCGGGGCTCGCGCGCCAACTCGCCAGGCTGTGGCTCATAGGCATAGCCGGACGTTCCGACCTGGTACTCATAACCGAAGTAGCACTGCGGTGTACACGGGAGCACCACCGTCTCTACGTCACCGGGCGCCGGCCGGATGAGACTGACCACTTGCGGCAGTCCGAGCGTCTCGCGGATATCGATCGCCTGATGCAGTCGCGACGGGTGATTGTTGAACTGCGGCAACTCAAGTCCGCCGCGATCCATGGGGTAAAACTTCTGACTGTCGAAACGGATCCGGTTGCCTTGCAAGTCCAGCTCGGTGATGACGGCTTCGGGTTCAAAACTCAGCGCACCGTCCTTGCGCGCGTAAACGCCAGGACCATAGGCGTCCTGGATCTTGCGCAAGTACGCACCCACGCCTTTGGCCTTGTCGCTGATCTGTCCCAGGTTGCTGGCGATCGCCGTCACACCAATGCCGACGCCGAGCAGCGGCACCGACAGAATCGCAGCGGCACCGCCCACCGCTCCGCCAACCGCCAATGCGGTGATATCCAGCGCCAGGGCCGCGACATTGAATACCAGCTGCGTGGCCAACCGTGAACGCTGTTCCTGATTGGTCGCCACTGCCAGACCATAGAGGTCAAACCCTATATTGACGGCGGAGAAGACAATCCCGGCAGCTACGGAGGCCCGGCCCAGCAGCCGACCGGACAGCGATGACTGGCGCAGCGCCAATGCCTGCTCACTGGCAGCCACTTGACGAACCAGACTGACGATCTGTGCCGCATCGTTCAATACGCCATAACCTAACTGGGCATAACTGACATAGACCTGCACCTGCAGGGCGATCGACAACGCCGGCACCTGCTCTTCCCCGGCCTGGTATTCGCGATGGCGCATCTCGGTAATCAGCGTCTGAATCGCAAAGGCGAAACTCAACCGACTACCGCCGTCGGCCTCGCCCGCTGCAGTATTTTTGCCGGCCAGGGACTGCACCAGACGCTGGATGTGCTGTTGGACTTTGCTGAAGCGCGCGTCGGTGGTGGTAACGACTCGAGCGTTTTGCGGATTGCGCGCGTCTACCAGCGTCACGCTGTAGCCGGCGTCGGGGTGCTTCTGCAGCGTTTCCAGCAGCGGCAGAAACTCACCGCCCAACTTGTTTTCGGTACGTAACTGACCGGTGGCCTGCTCGAATGCCTGCGCCCAATAACGCGCATCCAGTTGCGCCAGACTGGCGCCCATCCGGGCGTTTTCACCCAGCGATCGCTGGCGTCCAACGGCTTGTTTTTGCCAGACCGAAGCGCTGCCTGGATCGACAATCGGAGCGTTTTGCAAAAAGCTGCCCAGCGGCGTATTCGACAAAAGTGTCCGGCCGATGATCGCCGTGGTATCGAGCTCGACAACATTGAACCGCGCACGGTCGCCCTCCGCGAGACCGTATAGCCGGGCCATTGCAGCGTTATCTCTGCTCAGGTAGCGCTGCATGCCCTCTTTAAGTTGCTCTACCCGGGCAAACCCGTAAATCGCAAAATTCGGCTCGTAAAACCGGTAAACCGTCTGGCTGCCCTGCACTGTTTTCCCCACCAGCAACGCGTGATTGCCGGTGTCGAGCAGCATGACCGTCGAAGCGGTTTTCGCCTCCAGCATTTGTGCGATGGAGTCCAGGCCATGATGGCCGTGTGGCTTGCCCACGGCTGTCAGCGGCACAGCCTGCAATTCGTCCAGCGCCAATAACAAAGCCCGCGAGTCGGCGTCCTCCGGGGCATGGCTGACGTTCGCTACCCGGCCAATCAGGGCACGCTCAGCCGCCTCACCACCGGTCAGCGCTGCCGCCATCATCAGTGCCAGCGGATAGCATCGACGACCAGGATCGCCCGGCATGGTCATGAGCAGGTCCTGCGGCACTTTCCTGGCGGACACGGCGCCAGCCTTGAACAGTTCGGTACGAACCGCCTCACCGCTGCGCAGAATCTGCGCGTGATATTCACGGCGCGCCGTGCTGTTGATCCGGGCGATACGTTCACCCCACTGACGCAACGTCAATGGCTCGCCCAAGGCACGCACCTTGAGTTCGCGGGCGGTGTACGTGGTGGAAGGTTCAGCGCTTGCCAGGCCTGCCTTGAAGGCCGGCGACGCGTGCTGGCGCAAGGCACTTTCGAGAGCGTTGAAGCGGGCAAACAGCCCATCTTCGGCGGTTTGCGCCGCGAGGCTGGAAAGGTCCTTCCACGCACCGGCAAAGCCATCGATATCCAGGCTCGCCGCGCCGAACATTCCGCCCAGCATCACGCGCAGCAACGGGCTGAGTTGTTCGACGGCGAGCGAGCCGCGGGCAACCCGGACCAACAGTTCGTTCAGGTTACTGGTGGACTCCGCACCGTAAGACGGCGGCAGTTCAAGGGCAGGCTGGGCGAGAATTTGCTGGCGGGCATCGAAACCGATGGCAAAAGCTTCGTTGAAAGTGACATCGCCGCTCAACTTGTCTTTCATTGCGCGAATGAACGGTTCGCCCAAGTCATCCATCAGTTGTTGCAGCACCGAGGTCAACAGCACCGGTTTGCCTTCGATCACCGGCCAGCCTTGTTTAAAGGTCAGGGTCTGCGGCCTCAGCAGATCCGCCAACTGACCGGCGTAACGTGACTTGAGTTTGCCGTTGCGCCATTTGTCCTGCTCTTGCTCAAGCCATTTGTTTTCATCGCCATTCACGGTCCAGCCGGAGATCCGCTCCTCTTCCGTGGAAACGTTATAGCCCTCGACCAGTTTCAGTCGATTGCGAACCTCATCGATATGATCGGATTGCAGACGCTGTTCGATATATTTGCCAAGTCCTGCCGCCGCTGCACCCGGCCCGGTAAGGGCAATGGTGCCGCGTGCATCGACCCGAATACCATCCTGATAATACGTGCGAATGGCATCGATCAGCTTCGCTGACGAATAGTGAGTTTTCGAATCGGGAAACTTGCCCTCGGCCGCCGTTTCATTGACCACATTTTGAATGATGGGCAACGCCCGTCCTTCATCCGCAATATCGATGCCGGCAGCGAGCAAGCGGCTCTCCACTTCCAGCAGGCAGTCATAATTGCTTCGAATCATCTGCATGTAAGACAGGGTCATGGCACTGCCCGGGTGGGCGATGAAATGCGCGTTCATTTCCCCGGTATTCGCACTGCCATGGGCAGTTCCCAAGCGAAGGGCATCCTGCGGCACTGCGCGCTCCTGCGGTGCGACGAAAACCTCATGAATACCGGGTTTACCGCGCGCAAAAGTGGTTAATGCCTCTTTATGCCGAGCTCCAATTTCGCCGGTTATCTCTGTATAGCGGTGCGGATCCCGGCCGGGCATCAGCGCTTGGTTGTGATCCAGTAAAAGTTTCAGTACCCCGAGTCGCTGATTGCCATCAAAACCACTGATATCCACGCCGCCCAACGTCTCGGCCAGTGGCGGCAAGTAATCCATGTCGCTGTAGCGCCCCCCCTCCAGGTACTCGGCCTGCAACCGCACGACATCACTCGCCGCGGCAAAATTGCCGCGCATGGCCACTTCACGCTGATAGACATCCTGTAGGAAATGCCCGGCAAATTCGTGGCGGACGTCACGCAACTGCAAGTCCGTGCCGACCATGGCCTGATGCGTCTCCAGGCACTGCCGACGGAAAGCCTCAAGCGTCGCGCGATCCTTGCCGTAAGCACGAACCAGCAGATCGATACGCGCCTCGTCCGCCCGACCAGCCCATTGCGGCTGGTTCAGGTAGTCGAACATCTGATGTTTCAATACCCGCGCGCGGTCTTCAATCATCTGCGACAACTGCAGGGGCCTGGTGACCTTATCGCCTTCCGATGCCATCGCATCCGCTCTTGCACTGTCGAGAATCACCCGATTCATCTCGAAAGCGAGCAGTGCATCACTGTCGTACCAGAGATTGAACCGATATCCCTGCGGCTCCAGCACCTTGCGCCAGATGTTCAAGTAATCGCGCTGATTGTTGCCCACCTCACTGCCACCGACCCAGACGAAGTGCATGATGTTCGGCACGGGCCGGGCAACGCCGTTCAGCATGTCCACCGTGGCTGACAATCTCGCCACATAGCGATTCAACCGGGTTCGAATCCGATGGATGGCCATAGGCACCGGCGTCGACTTGCGATCTATCAAGGCCTCGAGTCGCTCCTGAAACAGTTTCGCCGGCAGCAGTTTTTCGACCGCTGTGAAGGTCTTGCTGGCAAGTTCATGAGACTCGGCCAGCGCCGCATACTCGCCTGAGTCGGCAAACTCGCTCAATGCCCCTTGAAGTGTCGAATACTCTGCAGCCGAAGTGAATGAAAGTTCGCCTGCAGTGTTTCCCGTAGCACTCATCCGTATTCTTCCTTGATTCAACAGTTCTAAGTCGGGCAAAACTATTGAATAAACACGGCGCACTCAAACTTGAACAAGCTCAAATAATGTCGAATGAAACATCGACCAACATTCAAATTGCACAACGGTATGATTCAGCAACAACTGCGCCTGTTATTTCTTTTGTCGTAAACAACGAAAAGGCCACGTCCCCCGGAAAGGGCGTGGCCTTGTCTTACTGCCGGCATTCAACTTCGCAAGTGTTGACCTGATGTCACGACGAGAGAAGTTATTTACAACTTCCCCCGGCGATCAATAAAGGCAAACTCAGACAATCGGCTTTTCACCATACCAACGCGGCGTGTAAACCCAATCCCCACCGGTTGCCCGTGGAAACGTGCACGTGGTCGAAGAACCGATCAATACCATCGTGCGCATGTCCACCTGGTCCGCGGTCAACGCGCCCAATGTCGTGGTGCGCAAGGTCTGGCCCGGGCGACCGATGTCACGGCCCAGAACCACCGGGGTCTGCGGCGTGCGGTGCTGTGCGACGATTTCCAGTGCCCGGCCCAGTTGCCACGGACGGGCGCGGGAGATCGGGTTATAAAACGCCAGCGCCAGATCCGCTTCGGCAGCCAGGTCCAGACGTTTTTCGATGATCGACCACGGTTTGAGATTGTCCGATAGCGACATCACGCAGAAGTCATGGCCCAGCGGCGCACCGGCCTGCGCGGCGGTGGCCAGCGAGGCCGAGACACCCGGCAGGATTTCCAGGTCAACGCTGTGCCACGCCGGATCATCGGACTCGTGCAACGCCTCCAGCACCGCCGCCGCCATGGCAAATACGCCCGGGTCGCCGGACGATACAACAATTACCGAACGCCCCTCGGCCGCCAGCCTGAAGGCGTGACGAGCACGCTGCATTTCTTCGCGGTTGTCGGTGCAGTGCTGGATTTGATCATCACGGAAAGGCCCGGCCATGCGCACGTAGGTTTCGTAGCCGAGCACATCGGTGGCGCGGGCCAGTTCGGCTTTTACCGCCGGCACCATCAGTTCGGCAGCGCCGGGACCGAGACCGATCACCGCCAAACGCCCACGTGCACGGCCGATTTGCGCGACGTCCAAAGGCTGTTCGGCAATAGCGATTGCCATGTCGTTGACAATGACGACCTTCGCCTGTGGCACAGCCGCCAATACCGTCGCCTCGATATCGTTCAATACCGAGACAAAGCGCAACGGCACCCCCAATTCCATTGCCGCTTCATGCAGATTCGTCGAGGCCATTTCGGTCTCGGCCGCCAACAGACAGGCCAGCGCCTGCACTGCAAGATTCGCTTGCTGCAACGCCGCGCGGACGACGTTCGGCAAATCCGCCACTTCGGCGCTGACTGCCACCGCGACACTGCGCGGATAAATCAACAACTCATTGGCACACGCCACACGCTCGGCACTGCCGACATGAATCGAGCGCTGCGCCTGCGGATCTTCCGGCAATTGCGCCTGATCCAGCCAGGGCGCAGCGCCTTCGACGCGCACGCTGTGCCCGGCCAACAGATCGGAGACAAATCGCTTGCCCAGTTCCAGATCGCCCAGCGCGTAACCACTCGGTGGGTTGAGCAGGCACGTGCCAAAACGCAACTCGCCGCTGGTGGTGATGGCCGCTGCGACTTGCAGCCCGGCAGCGATGTCCCGCGCCATGACATTTACCCCGCCGAGACCACCAAGCAGCGGCACCACCGCGCTGCCGTCTTCGGCGACGGCCAGTACCGGTGGCTCGGCGCCTTTCTCCAGCAGCAGCGGCGCGAGTGTGCGGATGACAATCCCGGCCGCGCACAGGGCAATGATCGGCGTGTCCTGCTGATACAACGCGCGCAGGGTCGCGCCGAACTCCTGATAGGTGCAATCGGCGCCTTCGACGCGCCCGACGAGGCCATGGATCTGCGCCGCCGGATAGACCTGCTGAATGCGCCGTGCGGTGGCCAGGCTGCCCTGACCGAGAATGACGATGGCGGGGGTGGATTGAGTCATCAGCCTTGCCACCGTTCGCCCGGCACGATGATCAGCGAGAAGTACGGCGACGACATCGGCTCGACCTGATCCATTGGCACAATCTTCTGATTGGCCATGGTTGCGCGCTCGACGTACAGCGCGCGTTCGGCCAGACCGAGTTCTTCCAGCACCTGACGCACTTTGGGGAAGTTGCGCCCCAGCTTCATGATCACCGCCGCGTCGGCATCGGCCAGACGTCGCTTCAGCTCTTCATGGGGCAATACGCCGGAAAGCACCGACAGGCTCTGATTGCGATACACCAACGGCGCACCCAGCACCGAAGCGCCGCCCAGCATCGAACAAACGCCCGGCACCACTTGCGCTTCGTAACGGCTGGCGAGGCGATCGTGCAGGTACATGTAGGAGCCGTAGAAGAATGGATCGCCTTCGCAGATCACCGCGACGTCGCGCCCGGCATCCAGATGTGCCGCGACGGTTTCGGCAGCCTCATCGTAGAAATCGCTGATCACTTGTTCGTAAGACAATGGCGCCGGCAGCGCTTCGGTGGTCACCGGATAGACCAGCGGCAGCAGATTCTGTGCGTCTTGCAGATGCGCTTCGATGATGCCGAACGCATTGCCCTTTTTGCCTTTGGCGACGAAGTACGCCACCACCGGCGATTCGCGCAACAGGCGCAGGGCCTTGACGGTAATCAGTTCCGGATCACCGGGGCCAACGCCCAGGCCAATCAAACGTCCTTTGGCCTGCATCATTCGATCTCCGTGGCGAGGGCATTGACGGCGGCGGCGGCCATGGCGCTGCCACCGAGGCGCCCTTGCATGATCACGAACGGCACGCCACGGCTGTCGGCGGCCAGCGCGGCTTTCGATTCGGCGGCGCCGACGAAACCCACCGGGAAGCCGAGGATCAGCGCCGGTTTCGGTGCCCCGGCATCAAGCATTTCCAACAGATAGAACAGCGCGGTCGGCGCGTTGCCGATCACCACGACACTGCCTTCCAGGTGCGGACGCCACAGTTCCAGCGCGGCGGCGGAACGGGTGTTGCCCAACTCACGGGCCAACTCCGGCACGCTGTCGTCGCGCAGGGTGCAGATCACCTGGTTGTTGGCCGGCAGGCGCGCACGGGTCACACCTTCGGAGACCATCCGCGCATCGCAGAGGATCGGCGCACCGGCGGCCAGCGCATCGCGCCCGGCCTTGCCCGCGCCTTCGGAAAACTGCAGACCGTCGATGGCCTCGACCATGCCGCAGGCGTGGATGACCCGCACCGCGAGTTTTTCCAGATCGGCCGGGATTCGCGCGAGATTGGCCTCGCTGCGAATGATCGCGAAGGAGTTGCGATAGATCTCCTGACCGTCGCGGATGTAATCAAGCATCAAGGGGGCTCCGAGAGCGGGCGGCGAGCAGGGTCGCGACCGCTTCAATAGTAAGGTTGCGTGCGTGCAGCGTGCCGAAACCCGGCAGCGTGGCATCGCGAAAATAGAGGTCGTAATGACCGCGGCTGACCGCCAGCAAAGTGACTGGCGCACGATGAGCGGCAGCGCACGAACGCGGGCAACCGGACAGGTGCACGCTGACACCCGAGGGCAGCAGCGTCGCCAGATGGCGCGCATCCTGTTTGGTGTCGGCCAGGCCTTTGCCGCAGCCATTGGCACCGGTGCAGGCGATCAGTTGTGCCAACGGCTCGCCGGAATCGGTCAGCAGGTTCGACTGCTCAAGTGCCTCAAGCACCACAGGTGCATCGGCCGCTTCGACATTCGGCAGCAGCAGACTTTGCCATGGCGTGAACCGCAGGCTGCCGTCACCGTACTCCCGAGCCAGTTGTGCAGCGGCGCGCAACATCGCCGGATCAAGACGCCCGAGCGGCGGCACGGCGCCGACGTACACCCGCCCCGAGGTATGTTGCGGATGAACGCCGATGTGCAGATCCCGCGCAACGGCAGTGCGCTGCCACTGGCTGACCGACTTGATCGGCACGCGCGTGCGCAGGGCGTCGAGAAAGGCCAGCATCGGCAACTCATCGAGCAAATGGCGCATCCGCGTTTGCTCGGGGCGGGCCAGTTGCAGGAACAATTCCAGCACCGCGACCACCAGCGCATGGCCGTTTTCTGCCGCCACGGCGCCGACTGCGCGATCCGTCGGGCACCCGGCCAGGCCGAATGCCCACAATCGTTCACCGTCGCGCTCAAACGCCGACAACCACAGGTCATGCGGATGTTCGAGCATCGCCAGCGCTTCACCGCCATCGAGTTGCACGGCGAACTTGGCGCTCAACTCATGAAAGCGTGGATGGCTTTGCAAGGTGTCGAGGATCTGCTCGGCCAGTGCACGGGTGTCGACGCGCATTTGCCGGTCGATGCCGGCGGCCGGGCTGAGCATCAGGTTGCGCACGTCATCACCGGCGGCGGTGCGCGGGCCGAGACCGGCGGCGAGCAGACGCTCGATCAGCGTTGCGGATTGCTCACCGATCCCGCGAATCTGCAGATTGGCGCGGTTGGTCGCTTCGATCGCCGCGCCGAACTGTTCGGCAGCCTCGGCCACCGCGTCAGCCTGATCGGCACTGATCGACCCGCCATTGAGCTTGATCCGGCAGATACCGCCGTCCAGTGCCTGGACGATACGCAGCAACCCCGGACAGGCCGAGGGGCGTAAGGCGGTGGACATCGGGCGTTCGTTCAAGGGGCGGACCGGCTGCGTGGGAAAGGCGCTTCGCGGGCGAAGGCGCGGTATTATGCCTGCTTTGTCCGCTGGCATGAAAAGACTGCCCGTCGGAACGGCGTGTTTAGAGGAATATAGATGTCACCCTGGCTGACGGTAGTGGGAATCGGTGAAGACGGCTTCAAGGGCCTGGGCAAAAACGCCCGGCGTGCCCTGTTGGGCGCCTCGCGGATCGTCGGTGGCCAGCGCCAACTGGATCTGCTGCCGGTGTGTATTCGCGGTGAGCGGCAATTGTGGCCCAGCCCGTTTTCCCTTGCACCGGCGCTTGAGCAGCGTGGCGAAGCGGTCTGCGTGCTGGCCAGTGGTGACCCGATGTTCTACGGTGTCGGTGCCAGCCTCGCCCGTCAGGTGCCGAGCGACGAGATGTTGATCCTGCCGGCGCCGTCCTCCTGCTCGCTGGCCGCCGCTCGTCTTGGCTGGCCGTTGCAGGACGTGGTGACGCTTTCGTTGGTGGCCCGACCACTGGCGGCGCTCAATGCACAACTGTTCAGCGGTGTGCGGCTGTTGTTGCTGAGCAATGACGGTCAGAGCCCGGCGGCTGTTGCGCAATTGCTCCGTGAGCGCGGATTTGGTTCGAGTCGCCTGAGCGTTCTCGAGCATCTTGGCGGCGACGCCGAGCGGCGCATCGACAGCACCGCCAACGCTTGGGACGACGCGCCGATAGCCGACCTCAATGTCATCGCCATCGAGTGCCAGGCCGATAGCGACGCCCCGCGCCTGTCGCGCCTGGCCGGTCTGCCCGACTCGGCATTCCAGCACGACGGCCAGTTGACCAAGCGCGACGTACGCGCCATCACCCTCGCCCGCCTCGCCCCGACCCCCGGCGAAGTGCTCTGGGATGTCGGCGCCGGCAGCGGTTCGATCGGTATCGAGTGGATGCGCGCGCACCCGAGTTGCCGCGCCTTGGCCATCGAGGCCGATGATGGCCGTCAGCAATTGATCGAGCACAACCGCGATGCACTGGGCGTGCCCGGCCTGCATCTGATTCGCGGCAAGGCACCGCAGGCATTGGCCGGACTCGAGCGCCCGGATGCGATTTTCATTGGCGGCGGCGTGACCCGTGAAGGAGTCTTCGAAACCTGCTGGGAACAGCTCAAACCCGGTGGCCGACTGGTCGCCAACGCGGTGGCCCTGCAAAGCGAAGTGACCCTGATGAGCTGGCGTGAACGTTACGGTGGCGAGCTGACGCGCATTCATGTCGCCCAGGCGCAGCCGCTCGGCGAGTTTGACACTTGGCGTCAGGCGTTGCCGATCACCCTGCTCGATCTGGTCAAACCCCTTGATGCGTGACGAAACCGCCGAACAACCCGCGCCCTTGCGCAGCGGCCTGACCACCGGCAGCTGCGCCACCGCCACCAGCCTCGCCGCCGCGCGCCTGTTGCTTGGCGGGATTTCAGCCGATGCGGTGCACATCGTATTGCCCAAAGGCAAACAGGTGCAGATGCGCCTGGAATTCTGTCGTTTAACCGATGACGGCGCCGAGGCCGGGACGATCAAGGATGCCGGTGACGATCCCGACGTCACCCACGGCGCTCTGCTCTATTCGCGGGTACGGCTAATGGCCGAACCGGGGATTCGCTTCAATGCTGGTGCCGGCGTAGGCACCGTGACGCGGCCGGGACTGGTGCTCGGCGTCGGTGAGCCGGCGATCAATCCGGTGCCACGCAAAATGATCAGCGATCACCTGACACTGCTCGCCGCCGAGACTGGTTATGCCGGCGGCTTCGACGTCACCGTCAACGTCGAGGGCGGTGAAGCACTGGCGCTGAAAACCATGAACCCACGGCTGGGCATTCTTGGCGGGCTGTCGATCCTCGGCACCAGCGGCATCGTTCGGCCGTTCTCTTGCGCGGCCTACATTGCCTCGATCCATCAAGGCATCGACGTGGCGAAAACCAACGGTTATTTGCACATCGCCGCCTGCACCGGCAACGCCAGCGAAGACACCATGCGTCGGGTCTACAACCTGCCGGAAATCGCTCTGATCGAAATGGGCGACTTCGTCGGCGCGGTGCTCAAGCATGTGCGCAAAGTGCCTGTGGATAAACTCAGCCTGTGTGGCGGCTTCGGCAAGATCAGCAAACTGGCCGCCGGGCACATGGATCTGCACTCGCGGCATTCGAGTATCGACTTGCCGCAACTGGCGGAGTGGGCGGCGGCGATTGGCGCCGATGAGACGTTGCAACAAAGCATTTGCGAGGCCAATACCAGCCAGCAGGCATTGGCCATGGCCAGTGCGGCGGGGGTCGCCCTCGGTGATGAGGTCTGCCGCCATGCGTTGAATTTCGCCCGTAGCGTGGTGCCCGCGCAGGTACAGGTCGAGGTGTTTGCGATTGATCGTCAGGGCGGGATTGTCGGGCATGCCGGAGGTTTTGCATGAAGCGGATATTGTTGCTGGGCGGCGCGACCGAAGCGCTGGCGATTGCCCGCACGCTGGGGCCGGAACATATTTACAGCCTGGCTGGCGTCGGCCGAGTGCCGACAGATCTGACCTGTCAGGTGCGTGTTGGTGGTTACGGTGGCGCTGAAGGACTGGCGCAATTCATTCGTGACGAAGGCATCGACCTGTTGCTCGATGCCACGCACCCATATGCCGCACAGATCAGCCAGAACGCCGCAACCGCCGCGCGACTGACCGGCATCCCCTGCTGGGCATTACGTCGCCCGGCGTGGCAACCGCAGCCCGGTGATGACTGGCGCGAGGTCAGCGATTGGGCCGAGCTGATCGCTGCCCTAAAGCCGTTTCGCCGACCGCTGTTCACCCTCGGCCGCGAACCGCTGCAACACCTCGATGAAATCCCCGCCGACCAGTTCTGGACCCTGCGCGCCCTCGACGTCTACCCGGGCAATGAACGCTGCGAAGTGATCGGTGTGCGGGGGCCGTTTCTGCTTGAGGATGAGCGCGCACTGTTCGAGCGGCGGCAGATCGATGTGTTGATCAGCAAGAACAGCGGCAGCACCGCGACCGAGCCGAAGCTGGAAGTGGCGCGCGAGCGTGGGGTGCCGGTGATTGTATTGAAGCGACCAGGGTTGCCGGGGGTTGATCGGGAGTTTCGATCAGCGTCTGAAGTCCTTGAAGCCCTGACGTCGTAAGACTTTTCATCATTTCTTATTTATCTGTGAATTTACCTGCAAATTTTGAGGACGCAGCCGACTGTCCTTCACTACACCGTCACTCCAATACTTCGGTTCCTTTAATCCCGACAAGCAGCCAGCCAAGAAAAGCGGCTTGCCAGCTTGTATCCCAAGGAATACGATCCCGACATGATCGCTTTTGAACGATCCCGCATATTTTCCGAATGGCTCGACTCCTTGAAAGACATCAAAGGGAAAGGCCGAATCATCTCCAGAATTAAAACAGCCGAACATGGCAACTTCGGCGATTGCGGGTTCGTCGGTGACACTGTTTATGAAATGCGTGTTCATTACGGCCCTGGTTACAGGATGTACTTCACACGCCGAGGTGAAGTGATTTATCTGCTGTTGATCGGGGGCGACAAATCGACACAAAAAAGAGATATCAAACGCGCCGTGCAAATGGCTCATAACATCGGAAATGAGGAGTAAATCATGAGCGAAGAATTCGCCCGTTTTGACGCCGCCGAGTACCTCAAAACTCCCGAGGATATGGCGGCGTATCTGGATGCCTGTTTTGACGACGATGAAGGCGACGGCGTCCTTATCCGCGCAGCACTCAATGACATCGCCCGAGCTCAAGGCATGACACAAGTGGCACGGGATGCAGGTTTGGGCCGCGAAAGTCTTTATAAAGCGCTGAGTAGCACTGGCAATCCCGAATTCGCAACTATCATGAAAGTCATGAAGGCTCTGGGTTTGCGATTGCATGCCGTAACACTGTGAACTCGCTGCGACACCAAACCGCACGACGCTTTTTTACTTATCGGCCCTGATCAGGCTAAATAGCCGCGCCTGATCGCCCACCCAATGGATCTGTCCCATGAACCGACACCGGCTAGCAATTGCCTGGATCGCCTGCTTTGCAGTGCTGTTCAACATGCTCGCCATGCCGATGACCGGGGCGATGGCGCAGGCGGCCAATTCACCGGTCGAACAGTTGCTCTGGAGCAGTTTCTGCACCGGCAGCGGAACCAAAATGGTGGCGATCAATATCGGCACCACCGATCAGAAAGCCCCGGCCAACGACACGCATTCGAACATGCAGCATTGCTGGTGCTGCTCGGGCTCGGCGCCATTGGTGGCGCTGCCGGGGCACTCGCCACAGCTGTATTTCGCCCGTTACGAAAGCAATCGCAGCGTGGCGCCCGCCTTGCTGCAAACACCCACGCCACGCCAGCAATGGCCGAGTCTCAATCCCCGCGCTTCCCCTCTGGTTTGATTTGTTCGCGCAATTGACCTGCGTTTCAAATCGTTCTGGAGAACTGCCATGTGGAACAAACTCATCGTAATCGCTGCGCTGCTGCTGCCGGCGTGCTTTGCCCATGCTCACGAATACAAGGCCGGCGAGCTGGAAATCGCCCATCCGTGGTCGCAAGAGTTGCCACCGAATGCACCGACGGTCGCCGCGTATTTCATCATTCACAACGCCGGCAAGACTGACGATCGGCTGCTCAGTGTCGACTCGCCCATCGCCCCCGAAGCGCAACTGCACGAGCACGTGATGCAAGGCGATCTGATGAAGATGCAGCAAGTGCCGAGTGTGGAAATCCCGGCCGGCGGCAACGTGACATTCGCGCCGATGGCCTGGCACGTGATGCTGCTCAATCCGACCGATCGCAGCCTGCTCAGCGATGGCAAACGCTTCCCGCTGACGCTGCATTTCGAGAAGGCCGGTGACGTCACCGTTGAAGTCTCGGTGCAGAAGAAGCCACCGGAAACCACTCAGGCCCACGCGCACGCCCAGTAAGCCTTCCGGCAGACTCCGCCCATGCGCCCGCTGAGCGCCAGGCCCTCCCGGCAACGCCGTCAGACTGAACACCTGACCCGCGGCAGCTGGATCGCCCTGTTCGCCATGTTGATGATCTTCATCGGCCCACTGATTTCTCAGTCGATGCCGATGGATCAACACGCCTCGGCTTCCATGCCGATGAGCATGGACATGTCGATGGACATGCCGGGCATGGATCACAGCGGCCACGACGCCAAGCCCTCAGCCGAACACTGCCCGCCACAATCCTCGCACCACGTGCTGTGGGAAAAGTGCGGCTATTGCAGCCTGCTGTTCAATTGCCCGGCACTGACCGGCGGCGGCGATTTCGTCGCCTTCAACATCCCGCCGCTGAACACCTTCACCCCACCCGCCCCACGCCTGGGCCACGCCCGGCAGACCTTCTTCCCCGGCGCCCGCAGCCGCGCCCCGCCCGTCGCAACGTAAACACGCACCTTTGATTGCACACGGTTGAGAAGACAGCTTCAGGCTGCCGGCCGTGTCGTTTACGACTGTTTGATGGAAATTGTCATGTCCAGGTTTGCTGCTGTTTCACGCTCGGGTTCTGCCCCGGCGTCCTTCGCTTTGAACGAATCGCGGATTCGTTTCAGGCACGCTACCGCCGTCCTTTGCGGCGTCCTGCTGTCCCCGCTGGTGCTGGCCGACGACCACGCCGCGCACAACGAAGAACTCAGCCCGACGGTGATTACCGCAATCGCCCCGAGCTCGCCACTGACCATCGTCACCAATCCCAAGGACCCGCGCCAACCGGTGCCGGCCAGCGACGGCGGCGATTATCTGAAGACCATTCCCGGCTTCGCGCTGGTGCGCAATGGCGGCACCAACGGCGATCCGGTGCTACGCGGCATGTTCGGTTCACGCCTGAACATCCTCACCAACGGCAGCATGATGCTCGGCGCCTGCCCGGGCCGGATGGACGCGCCGACCTCATACATCTCGCCGGAAACCTACGACAAACTGACCGTGATCAAAGGCCCGCAAACCGTGCTTTGGGGTCCGGGCGCATCAGCGGGCACGGTGCTGTTTGATCGCGAGCCGGAAAGCTTCGGCGAACTCGGCACCCGCGTGAACGCGAGCATTCTCGCCGGCTCCCACGGACGCTTCGACAAGGTCGTCGACGCCGCTGCCGGCGGGCCGTTGGGCTATGTGCGGGTGATCGGCAACACCGCGCATTCCGACGATTACCGCGATGGCAACAACGACATCGTCGCCTCGCGCTACGACAAGTGGAACGGCGACGTCGCCATCGGCTGGACCCCGGACGCCGACACCCTGATCGAACTCACCGCCGGCAAGGGCGACGGCGAAGCGCGCTACGCCGGACGCGGCATGGACGGCTCGCAGTTCCTGCGGGAAAGCCTCGGCCTGCGTTTCGAAAAATCCAACATCACTGACGTGCTGGAGAAACTCGAAGCGCAGGTCTACTACAACTACGCCGACCACGTGATGGACAACTACACCCTGCGCACACCATCCGGCACCGGCATGATGGCAGGTCCCATGGCATCCAATGTCGACCGCCGCACCCTCGGAGCACGGATCAAAGCCACTTGGCGCTGGGCTGATATCCAGTTGATCACTGGCCTCGACGCGCAGACCAACGAACACCGCCAACGCAGCGGCATGGGCATCGATACCTACAAGGATCAGCCGTACAGCAAGGACGCCGATTTCCATAACTACGGCGTGTTCAGCGAAATGACCTGGTACGCCGCCGACCGGGATCGCCTGATCACAGGTGCCCGCGTCGACCGCGCTTCGGCCAAGGATTACCGGCAGACCACCGGTTCGGGAATGATGTCCCGTCCCAACCCGACCGCCGACGACACCCGCGCCGACACCCTGCCGAGCGGTTTCATCCGCTACGAGCATGACCTCGCTGACAGCCCGACCACGCTCTATGCAGGCCTCGGTCATGCGCAGCGTTTCCCGGATTACTGGGAGCTGTTTTCGCCCAAGTCCGGTCCGGCCGGATCGGTCAATGCGTTCGATTCGATCAAGCCGGAAAAGACCACGCAGTTCGACTTCGGCGTGAACTACAAGAGCGCCGACCTCGAAGCCTGGGCCTCGGGTTATATCGGCGTGGTCCGCGATTACATCCTCTTCGACTACACGCCGGGGATGATGGGCATGAGCACCTCGCGCGCCGAGAACATCGACGCGCGAATCATGGGCGGTGAACTCGGTGCCGCGTACAGACTCACCGACCGCTGGAAAGCCGATGCGACCTTGGCCTACGCCTGGGGCAAGAACAGCAGCGACGGCAAGGCACTGCCGCAAATGCCGCCGCTGGATGCCCGCTTCGGTCTGACCTATACCGAAGACAACTGGAGCGCTGGCGCACTGTGGAGGGTGGTTGCCGCGCAAAACCGTATCGACCAGAACAAGGGCAACGTGGTCGGCAAGGATTACGACAAGAGTTCGGGCTTCGGCGTGTTCTCACTCAACGGTGCCTATCGGATCAACAAGAACTGGAAGGTCAGCAGCGGCGTCGACAACCTGTTCGGCAAGGCTTACGCCGAACACCTGAACCTGGCGGGCAACGCCGGATTCGGCTACCCGGCCAACGACCCACAAGCGATCAATGAACCGGGGCGCACGCTCTGGACCAAGGTCGACATGAGTTTCTAACAAGAAAAGTCAAAAGATCGCAGGCTGCGCCAGCTCCTGCATGGGAGCGCGTACACCCCGTAGGAGCTGCCGAAGGCTGCGATCTTTTGATCTAAAAAAATTCGCCAAGCGGAGCACACGTGATGAAACAGCCCAAACCGAATTTCTACAACCTGGCCTGGCGTTGGCATTTTTACGCCGGCCTGTTCGTCGCACCGTTCATGGTGATGCTGGCCCTGACCGGCATCATCTACCTGTTCAAACCGCAGCTCGATTCGCTGATGTACAGCAGCCTGCTCAACGTCCCCGCCGGCCATCACACCGTCCCGGCCGATGACCTGCTGCAACGGGTGAAAAGCGCTTATCCACAAGGCCAGGTCACCCAATACCTGCCGCCGGTCAACGCCGAACGCAGCGCACAGTTTGTGGTGAAGAACGCCGGCCAGGAACTCAACGTATTCGTCGATCCGTACCACGGCGACATCCTCGGCGAACAGGATGCCAAGCAGAACCTGCAAGCCATCGCCCGAGCCATCCACGGCGAATTGATGATCGGCACCGTCGGTGACCGCCTCATCGAAATGGCCGCCGGTTGGGGCGTGGTGCTGGTGGTGTCGGGCCTGTTCCTGTGGTGGCCGCGCGGTCAGGCCGCGGGCATTTTGTGGCCGCGGCTGAACAGTCGCGGTCGCGTGTTGTGGCGCGATCTGCACGCAGTCACCGGGTTCTGGGGCGCAACCCTGCTGCTGGTGATGCTGCTCAGCGGTATGACCTGGACCGGTTTCTGGGGCAAGCAATACGCGCAGGTGTGGAACGTGTTCCCGGCGGCGATGTGGGACAACGTGCCGACCTCCGACGTCGAAGCCCGCAGCCTGAACACCGCCACGCGCCAGACCGTGCCATGGGCGATGGAAAACACGCCGATGCCGATGTCCGGCGACCACGCCGAACACATGAACCACGGCGCCACCAACGCTGGCCCCGCAGCACCCGCCATCAGCCTGCAAGACGTGCAGAACATTGCCACCCAGCGCAAAGTCGAGCCGGGTTACAGCATCACCTTGCCGACCACCGCCACCGGCGTGTTCACCATCGCCGTGTTCGCCGACGACCCGCGCAACGATGCGACCCTGCATGTCGATCAGTACACCGGCAAGGTCCTCGCCGATGTGCGTTTCGAACAATACGGCAGCGTCGCCCGCGCCACCGAAATCGGCGTGATGCTCCACGAAGGCAAGATGTTCGGCACCTTCAATCAGATCGTCGTGCTGCTGATCTGCCTGATGATTCTGCTCAGCGCCGTCAGCGGTGTGGTGATCTGGTGGAAGCGTCGGCCACAAGGCAAATTGGGTGTGCCGCCGCTGCGCCATGATTTGCCGAAGTGGAAAACCGGGGTGGTGATCATGTTGGCGCTGGCAGTGGTGTTCCCGTTGGTGGGGGCTTCGCTGGTGGTGGTGTGGCTGCTGGATCGATTGCTGCTGTCGCGCCTGAGCAGGCAAACCGAGTCCGCCTCGACTTCATCCTGATCCACCCCATGTAGGAGCTGCCGCAGGCTGCGATCTTTTGATCTTGAA